>JAZNNZ010000050.1:0-9576 GCA_045580525.1 Acutalibacteraceae bacterium | reverse complement strand
AAGCTTCATACCGTCGGCAAGGCCAATTGTTGTGGTGGTTTTACCCTCTCCGGCAGGAGTGGGTGTAATAGCGGTAACTAAAACTAATTTACCGTTATCTCTTTTAGTATCCTTTAATAAGGACAAATCTACCTTTGCTTTATAATTACCGTATTGCTCAATATGTTTTAAATCTATATGAGCCTTTTGTGCAATTTTGGAAATATGCTCCATTTGACATTCTTGTGCTATTTCAATATCTGTTTTATAAGCCATAATTCCCTCCGCAAAAATATTTTAATCTAGTTCTATAGCGCCTGTATACAGTTTATAATAAGTGCCTTTTTGATCGATTAGTTCTTCGTGTGTGCCACGTTCAATAATTTCGCCCTTTTCTAAAACCATTATGGCGTTAGAATTTTTAACGGTTGAAAGACGGTGAGCAATTACAAACACCGTTCTGTCCTTCATAAGAGCATCCATACCTGCTTGAACAACAAGCTCGGTTCTGGTATCAATTGAGCTTGTAGCTTCATCCAAAATCATAACAGGTGGATCTGCTACAGCCGCACGTGAAATTGCAATTAACTGTCTTTGTCCCTGGCTTAAATTTGAACCGTTATTATGAAGTTCGGTATCATAGCCTTTGGGAAGTCTTGTAATAAAGTCATCGGCGCCGCTTAATTTTGCCGCCTGTATACATTCTTCATCGGTAGCATCCAATCTGCCATAACGGATATTTTCCATAACGGTACCTGTAAACAGATTTGTTTCTTGCAAAACAATACCAAGACTACGTCTTAAGTCTGACTTTTTAATCTTTTGAATATTAATACCGTCATATCTGATTTTACCGCTCTTAATATCATAAAAACGGTTAATAAGATTTGTTATTGTGGTTTTACCCGCACCGGTCGAACCAACAAATGCTACCTTTTGGCCCGGCTTTGCATAAAGTGAAATTTTGTGTAGAACAGTTTTTTCAGGGTTGTAGCCAAAGTCTACGTCGTAAAAACGCACGTCTCCCATAAGTTTGGTGTAAGTAACCGTTCCGTCGGCTTCGTGAGGGTGCTTCCACGCCCACATACCTGTACGCTCTTTGGTTTCGGTAATATTACCGTTTTCATCGTACTTAGCGTTAACCAAAGTTACGTAGCCATCATCTTCTTCGGGTTGTTGATCTATAAGCTTGAATATTCTTCCGGCACCTGCAAGGCCCATAATAACAGCATTTATCTGGTTTGACACCTGGCTGATATTGCCCGAAAACTGCTTGGTCATATTTAAAAACGGAACAACAATACTAATGCTCAAAGGGAGCATTGTAAGGCTAACATTAGGAACTTTAAACACAAGCATTAAACCGCCTGCAACCGCTACAAAAACATATAAAATGTTACCAATATTATTTAAAATTGGCATTAAAGTATTTGCGTATTTATTAGCCTTTGAAGAATATTCATACAATTCTTCATTGATTTTGTCAAAGTCTTTTTTAGTTTCTTCTTCGTGACAGAAAACCTTTACAACCTTTTGACCGTTCATCATTTCTTCAATAAAGCCTTCGGTTTTACCAACCGCTTTTTGCTGAGCAATAAAATATTTTGATGAGCCGCCACCAATTTTTTTGGTAACAATGGTCATAGCAATAACACCACATACAACAACCAACGTCATCCACAAGCTATAAGAAAGCATAATTGAAACTACGGTGGTTAAGGTAACTATTGCTATAAGTAGGTTTGGAAAGCTTTGAGAAATCATCTGACGCAAAGTATCAATATCGTTAGTGTAATAACTCATAATGTCGCCATGGTTATTGGTATCGAAATATTTAAGCGGCAGATTTTGCATACCGTTAAACATTTTTTTACGAAGCTTTGCAAGTACACCTTGAGTAATAACAGCAAGTAGCTGATTATAGGTAAACGCAGAAGCCAAGCTTATAACGTAAAGCGAAACTAAAATGATAATAAACTTTAATACTTCGCCGCTAACATCTGAAAAAGACAGATTGTTTTTTAATGCATTTTCAATAATAGCAAAAATATTTTGCATAAAAATTGAAGGAATAGAACTAATTATTGCGGTAAAAACAACACAAATTGGGGTTAAAATAATTAGTCCCGGGTAAAACTTAAATATTGTTAAAAACAATCTTTTACCAATACCCTTTTCTCCTTTTTGTTGCGGTGGAACAAATCTACCCCTCAAGACTTGCACCTCCTTTACTTTGAGCTAAATAAACTCCACGGTAAATTTCATTGTTGTTTACAAGCTCGTCGTGTGTGCCAATGGCATTAATTTTACCACCGTCAAACACAATAATTTTATCGGCATCTTTTACAGATGCAATTCTTTGAGCAATGATAATTTTTGTGGTTTGCGGAATATATTCTTTAAAGCCTTTTCTTATAAGGGCGTCGGTTCTGGTATCTACCGCGCTGGTGCTATCATCTAAAATTAAAATTTTAGGTTTTTTAATGAGAGCTCTTGCAATACAAAGTCTTTGCTTTTGACCACCCGAAACGTTGGTACCGCCCTGCTCAATATAAGTGTCATAGCCATCCGGGAAGGTATTAATAAATTCGTCAGCCTGTGCTAATTTACAAGCGTGAATTATTTCTTCATCGGTAGCATCAATATCGCCCCAACGAAGATTTTCTTTTATTGTGCCTGAAAAAAGTTCGTTTTTCTGAAGCACAACCGCTACAGCATCACGCAGAGTTTTTAAATCATAATCTTTAACGTTAACTCCGCCAACTTGCACTTCACCTTCTGTTACGTCATAAAGGCGTGAAATAAGCTGAATGAAGGTGGTTTTTGATGAACCTGTTTGACCGATTATACCAATGGTTTCCCCACTTTTTATTTGTAAGTCGATATTTTCTAATGTGTTACGCTTTGCATTTTCATCGTACTTAAAGCAAACGTTTTTAAAGGTAATTGAACCGTCTTGAACCTTTAATACGGGGTTCTCTGGATTTTTAATGCTGGGTTCTTCTTTTAAAACTTCTGCAATACGTCTTGCAGATTCACCCGAAAGGGTTAACATAACAAAAATCATTGAGAGCATCATAAGGCTCATTAAAATTTGATGACCATAGGTAAGCATTGAAGACATATGACCAACGTTTAGTGCAAGACCGTTTGTGGTTATAACCATATATGAACCGTAGGTTAAAACGAAGCACATAACAGCATATAAACAAAACTGCATTACAGGATGATTAAATGCTAAAATTCTGTCTGCTTTTGTAAAGTCTTTTTGAACATCTTCTGTTGCGAAGTTAAATTTCTCTTTTTCGTACTCTTCACGAACGTAGGATTTTACAACACGCATACCCTTAACGTTTTCTTGTACCGAATTATTAAGAGCATCGTATTTTTTAAACACCTTTTTAAATAAAGGCATAGCAAGTCTTGCAACGGTAATTAAGCCAAAGGCTAAAATGGGAATTACGATGATAAAAATAAATGCCATACTACCGCCCATAACAAAGGCCATAATAAATGAGAAAATAAGCATAAGCGGACCGCGAATGGCGGTTCTGATTATCATCATATAAGACTGCTGAACATTCATAATATCGGTAGTTAGACGGGTTACTAAGCTTGAAACCGAAAACTTATCGATATTTTTAAAAGAGTAGTTTTGAATTTTATAAAACATATCTTTTCTTAAATTTTTTGCAAATCCACAAGCGGCTGTGCTACAAGCGGCACCTGCAATGGCACCGCAAGAAAGCGAGATTATTGCCATAACAACCAATATTCCGCCATACTTTAAAATGGTATTCATATTGGCGCCTTGCTGAATGGCGTTTACAAGATTTGCAGTTATAAAGGGAATTATACACTCCATAATTACCTCAAAGGTAACAAATATGGGTGAAATTAAAGATGCTTTTTTGTATTCCCTTATGCTTTTTGCCAGGGTTTTTATCATTACTTAATTACCTTCTTTTCTTTAACGAAACTTAAAAATTCTTCAAAATTTATTATAACATAGTTATAATAAAAAATAAAGAAAAAAACTTTAATGTTAACATTTTTTTAAAATTATAAAGGAAGGTCTGCAATAATTATGCAGCCTTCCTTTAATTTTATTTATAATTAATCAATTTTGGGTAATTTTTTAAGTGCATTTTCTATTTCTTCATCGGTTGGTACGTAATCTGACATATTGCCATCGTTAAATTTTTGATATGCATACATATCAAAATAACCTGTACCTGTAAGACCAAACACGATTGTCTTTTCTTCGCCGGTTTCTTTGCATTTTTTCGCTTCGTCAATTGCAACCTTAATTGCATGTGAGCTTTCAGGTGCAGGTAAAATACCTTCTACACGAGCAAACTCAACAGCAGCTGCAAAGACGTCGGTTTGAGAAACCGATACTGCATCCATTAGCTTATCGTCATAAAGCTGTGAAAGAATGCTGCTCATACCGTGGTAACGAAGACCACCCGCGTGACTGGCCGATGGAATAAAGCCGCTACCGAGAGTATACATTTTTTGAAGTGGGCAAATCATACCGGTATCGCAATAATCGTAAGCGTATTTACCGCGGGTTAAGCTTGGGCAAGAAGCGGGTTCTACCGCAATAATTTTATAGTCCTTTTCTCCCCTGATTTTTTCACCCATAAAAGGTGCAATAAAACCACCTAAATTACTACCGCCACCTGCACAACCAATAATAATATCGGGAGTAATGTTATATTTATCCATTGCGGCTTTAGTTTCTAAACCGATAATTGTTTGATGAAGTAAAACCTGGTTTAATACACTACCTAAAACATAACGGTAACCTTCTGTATTAGATGCTTTTTCAACCGCTTCACTAATAGCGCAACCAAGTGAACCCGTAGTTCCGGGGTGCTCGGCTAAAATTTTTCTACCAACAGCTGTTTCTTCTGAAGGAGAAGGTGTAACGTCTGCGCCATAGGTGCGCATAACTTCACGGCGGAAGGGCTTTTGCTCATAAGAACATTTAACCATAAACACCTTACAGTCAAGCCCTAAATAAGAACAAGCCATTGAAAGCGCTGTTCCCCATTGACCTGCGCCGGTTTCTGTGGTAACACCCTTCAATCCTTGCTTTTTGGCATAATAAGCCTGGGCAATAGCAGAGTTTAATTTATGACTTCCACTTGTATTATTACCTTCAAATTTATAGTAAATTTTTGCGGGTGTCTGAAGCTTTTCTTCTAAACAATATGCACGAACAAGCGGTGCAGGACGATACATTTTATAGAAATCTAAAATTTCTTGCGGAATTTTAAAGTATGCTGTTTTATCGTCTAACTCTTGCTTGGCAAGTTCTTCACAAAAAACCTCTGAAAGTTCTTCAACGGTTATGGGCTTTTTGGTTTCAGGATTTAGAAGCGGTGCGGGTTTATTTATCATATCCGCACGTAAATTATACCAAGCTTTTGGCATTTCACTTTCTTCTAAATAAATTTTGTATGGTATTTTTTTCTCTGACATTTCGCTGTCTCCTTTCATATTAGGGACAATAAACAAAAAACTCCTGTCCCTATTTTTGCCGGGACAGGAGATAATCCTGCGGTGCCACCTGGCTTGGCGAAAAAATTCGCCCGCTTAATGCGTACTATCATACGCTGACAGTTTTAACGAAGCGTCTACTCCGGCTTGCATACTATTATTTCAGCTCGCCCTCAGAAGTCCATTCAGTCTTAAATTTAACACCGCTTTACACCAACCGCGGCTCTCTGCAGTTAAATTATTAAAACCTACTTACTCTTCTTCAACGGTTTAAAAAATTATACACCCGTAAAAAATATTTGTCAACCGATATTTCTATTTTTTTAGGGCTTTTTCCTTAATTTTTGTACTAACCGAAAACTCTTGAACGTCTATTATGGCTTCACCATCAATTTGCATAATGCAGGGGCGTTCATATTTTACGGTAGCTTCGTTACATTTAATTATTGTAACGTTCTTTTTGTACTTTATGTGGTTGCCTTTAAAAATGCTTAAAAACAGTGCGGCAATTTTAAGCTTTGATAGATCGTGGGCTACAACAATTGTCAGGCTTTCATCATCTGCGTAGCGGTCCTGCATGGGAGCAATCATCATTCCTCCCCCAAAGTATTTACCCTTCATAGCCGGACAAAGCCAAACCTTATTAAAATTATATTCTTTGCCATCTGCCACTATGTGTACTTTGCCGGGTTTAAATGCATACAAAAAGCCGCGAAGCGCTATTGCGATATAATTAATTTTACCCTTTTGCTGACGAATGCGGTTACCTTCATAACAAACAAAACCGTCCAAACCAAAGCCTGTGCCATTAAAATATGTATAACTTTTATTTCTAATAGTAACCTGCGGTAGATTTTTTAAATAATCTTCAACCAAAAACGGTCTCGTTCTATCTACGGTAAGGTCGTTTAGTAGATCGTTGCCGCTACCACAGGGATAAAAATAAAACTTATTTTTATAATCTATTTCTTTGGTTTCGTTAATAAAACGGTTTAAAGTGCCATCTCCACCGCATAAAACAACGTCATCATTTTCTTGCAAATCAGCAAAAAATTCAACATAGTCTTTTATTTCTAAAATATTGCAAAATTTTAAAGGTTTATCGGTTAAAACACCCGATAATCTTTCAGCAATGCCATCTTTTTTGCCGCCACCGGCATATGGGTTATATAAAATATAATAAACGCCCATTTGTTTTCTTTCCTTTTTAATAAGTTATAGTGTATACGCCGCAATGATAAAATCTTGTTTTTCAGTGTTATTAAACTCTTCAAAGGTTATTGTTTTTTCTTCATCCTTTAAAAGCGAGAAATAGTTATCTGAAAATACAAACTGACCTTCAAGCTCTAAAACGTGAGTATATTCTTTGGCTTTTATGGTTATGCTGTTTTCTGTTTTAGCTACTACTTCTAAATTGTCGGACTTAATTATATGTAATGCACCGTCTTTATAGAAGGTTCTGTCGGTATAGTCGTCACAAGAAATATCAACCACAACTAAATAGTTTTTATTGAATTTTTCTTTTAAGGCTACAGGACAAACAGAATAGGGTTTAATGTTAACCGTAAATTCTTCTGTATTAATTTCTTTAAAGCCATTTAGCATATCTAAAACACGTACAACGCCGCTAACTGTTTTAGTAGCTGTTCCTTTATTAGTTACGGTTACTGTATAACCCTTATCCTTTTTGTTTATGGTTGCAGTTACCTTTTTAGCTAGACGCTTAAAGATATAATATGATGCTTTTGGTAAGCAATAATAGTCAACAAATGACCAACCGAGCGCTGCGGGCCAACAATCGTTGAACATCCAGAAAATAAGACCGTTACAGTAATCAAGATTTTTAAGGTCATTTTCAAAAATTGCTCTGATCCATTCATACTGAATGTATTTATATTTAAAATAACGATCTTCGCCATCTTTGAATTCGCCCAACACTTTAGCGGTAAATTCAGAAATATCGTCGTACATATGACGGTCCAGACAGGGATTATTCTTGGTATGGAACTTTAATATTTCTTCATCTTTATCGTTAATATCTTCTTTTGTCATAAATTTGAGCATACTTGTTCTTGTGACCGCGCCAAAGGTGGGTTCTTCTGAAACAAAGCGACCGCAGAAGTTTTCAAAGAAGGTTTTATAATCGTCGCAAGGCTTTGTATGAAAATAATTAAAGATATCATAACAATAGTTTGAGTTATGACAAGTACCCTGTGTTAAAGAAGCATAAGTACTACCGCCATATGGACTACTTGGTAAGAACTGACGGGTTTTATCGTACTTATAAATATTAGGTGCAATACCTTTATAAGCGGTATCTCTACCGGTATAATCGGTATCGGTATCACTTCCGTCAACAGCGTTTTCGTTATCTCCGTGCCACCAAGCAAGAGATGGGTGGTTTCTTAACTTTTTAACCGCAAAAAGAGATTCTTTTTTAAGTTCTTCAATAAACCACTCTTCTTTTTCGGGGTAATGGCCACAAGCCATTAAAAAGTCTTGAGCTACTAAAATACCGTTTTTATCACATTCGTAATAAAAATCCTCCTGCTCAAAAAGACCGCCGCCCCAAACGCGTAAGAAGTTGGCGCCCATATCAACAGCTTTTTTTACAAGTGTTGCAAATTTTTCTTTGGTTTCAGCAGATGGGAATGGTTCACAAGGCACCCAGTTGCCGCCCATACAGAATATTTCGACATCGTTTACAAGCACCTTAAAGCCTTTAAACTCTTCGTTATGGCTATATTGTTTACCAAAGAAGGTTTTTTGCATAGCCTCGGCTTTTTTGTAATACTCACTTCCCTTTTCATCGGTAAGTTGTAAAATTTTAAGGGTTCTGATACCAAAGGTTTCGGTGTAAACATTATCGCCAACCGTAACCTTTATGGTATATAAAGGATGCTCACCATAACCGTTTGGATACCAAAGCTGTGGGTTTTTAATATCAAAACGCTTAACAGCTAAATCTTCTTTACAATAAAACTCGGTATGTGCAACATCGTTACCAGCAGGATCAAGAATTTGCACCTTTACCATACTGCCGATTTGAGCGTTTTTAAACTCAAATTCTGTATAAATACCTGCAGAAAAAGCGTCTATATCTTCTGTGCAAACATAAAGGTTTTCTACATACATATCATCGGCATATTTTAAATAAACCGGACGGTATACGCCCATTGTTACAAAGCGGTCTACCCAGTCCCAACCATATGTACACTGAATTCTTCTGGTATTTAATCTTTCGGCGGTAAAGGCATGGGAACGTTCTTCTAAACCTGCTACTTCTTTTACGGGTGAACGGAATTTGATAAATAAAAGATTGTCCTTTTCTTTTAAAAGGTCGGTTACATCAAATTCGTGCGGAATAAACATATTTTCAGCAGAGCCAAGTAAATTATTATTTAGGTAAATTTTGCAGTAAGTATCTAATCCTTCAAAGCATAAATAAACCTTTTTGCCTAAAGTGGCATTAAATTTAAGTGAATAGTCAAAATCCAACTCTTCTATCCACTGATAATCTTTATTATTGTCGCGCCAAAAAAGGTCGCCAATTACACCGTGTTTAATAAGATCGGTGTGTACACAACCGGGAACGGTAGCATCTAAAACGCCGGTTTTATTGCTACTGAATTTCCAACCGTTATGCAAAAATACTTTTTTCATAAAAACACTCCTAACACCGTTTTAGTCGTTTTTTAAATTTTAACATATAACCTTAAAATTTGCAATTATAATATAATAAATATAACAAAAAATTCCCAAAGAAAACTTTGGGAACCTTTTATTTATGCTTCTTTATACTGTTTTTTATAGATAAACGCCGCCAACACAAGTGCGCAAACGCCCGAAATTAGCTTTGCCAAAACAACGTACAAAGTATAACTGCTATCAAAAGCCATGGTAAAGGCTAGATGACCGCCAATTAAAAATGAAGCCGACACCGAAAAAGCAGAATTTAAAACCGCGCCTTTTTTATCCATATCATTTAACATTTTAAAGGTGGTAACGTTGGTGACAATTGATGAAATAAATCCCATAGCAGAAGTGTTATTCATTTTTGTTTTTTCTGCCAAAAGCTTTAACGGCTTT
>JAZNNZ010000049.1:0-5282 GCA_045580525.1 Acutalibacteraceae bacterium | reverse complement strand
CTTGGCCTCCGACTTAAGAAAAAGACAAATAATGCAAAATTTTTAGAAGTTAACTAAAACGCTCTGTTGAATAAAAATGTGCCTCAGTATGATGAAAACATCTTAACGAAACAGGGGTACAAAATAATGAAACATTTTCTTATTTGCCTATATTCGGTTCTTGCCGTTCTGCTCTTTTCTTGCACGGACGGAAGTTACAAATCAGTTACATTCCAAAATCAACTTGATGACGACATAGAAATATGTGAAATCTCAGGCATCGCAAAGCAATCTATACCTTTAAAAATCAAAGCAAACGAGAACTGTGATTTTGAGGTGGATCCAGACGGAGAGGAAATCAAATTCTGTTTGAAAATCAACGATGCTGAATATCTTTTGCGAACTGGCAACATTACGGATTTCTGTCATTTTGAACTGAAAATATTTAAACAGGACGAAGAAATTTATTTTCGAGTCAACAAGCACAATCAAAACGAAAAACTTGAACAGACTGTTTCGTCCTAAAACAACGTAACAATCGCTGCGTAAATTCACAGGCACATCGAAAATCTTCATCTTTTTTCGATGTGCATTTGTAACTTAATGGAAATCAGAATTATGAATGAGAATCTTTTTGTTTCGGATTTTCCTAAAAAGAATTTGTCTGTCGTTCAGGATAAAAATGCTTTCTGCTTTGGACTTGATGCTGTTCTGCTTTCGGATTTTGCGGTCGCGAAAAACAAAAGCGAAGTTTTCGATTTGGGCACGGGGAACGGAATAATTCCGCTTCTAATGTCCAGAAAATATCCAGGCGCGCATTTCACCGCGCTTGAAATACAGAAAGGCGCATTCGATTTGGCTGTCGAGAATGCAAACCGGAACAATCTTGCTGAAAAAATCGACGTAATCAACTGCGACATAAAATCAGTCCGCTCAAAATTCCCCCCTGAATGCGCGAACGTCGTCACGTCGAATCCGCCTTATGCAAAAATAAAAAAGCAAGTAACGGTTTTGTTACTTGCTTTTTTATTTATTCTCTACCAACTAAATAATCTAAACTAACTTTATAAAGTTCTGCTATTTTGACTAAAACATCTATTTTTGGCAAACGAGTTTTTAACTCATAATTTTGATATGCCTTTTCGGTTATATCACAATAAATTGCTACTTCATTTTGAGAATAGCCATGTTTTTTTCTTAATTCTTTTAATCTTTTTGATATAATTTCTTTCATACAAACACCTACAATTGTTCTTGACAAATTAAGTATAGGTGAATACAATTAATAATATACCAACGTTTGTTGGTGTAAACAGGAGAGGTGTTTATGGCAGAATTTTGTTTAGATTGTTTAAATAAATACAGTAACGAAAAGTTAACGGAAAACGATGTAATATTATCAAAAGAACCGGACTTTTGCGAAGAATGTTGCCAATATAAAAGGGTTGTAATTCGCATAGCCAATAAAAGTTTATTTGATAGGCTGTTAATATAGTTTAACAATAAAAAAAGCAAGTAGCGTGTGCTACTTGCTTTTGGTTTTTTTAAATCGTATTAAAGGCTTCTCCTTAAGGAGAAGCTGTCGGTGTTAACCGACTGATGAGGTGTAACACCGTCAGGTGTTCAAATACTTTAATATTTCTTCGCAAACTGCATTGAAATGGTTGTTTATATCGTAATTAGAAAAACGCAAAACTTTAATTCCAAAAGCATTTAAATCGCTATCGCGCTTTTCATCGCTCTCTTTACCGTGGACTTTATAGTGCTGAGAGCCGTCGAGCTCAATAACGAGCTTTTTGCTGGCGCAATAAAAATCCACAATATATTTATCAATAACCTTTTGTCTATGAAAGGTTTGTGGCAACTGTTTTAAAAAATCATACCATAGATGCCTTTCTTCTTTGGTCATATTTTTTCTAAGATTTTGAGAATTACCTGTTAATTGCTTGTTGTTAAATTTATTCATTTACACCTCATCCGTCAACCTTATGGTTGACACCTTCTCCTTAAGGAGAAGGCTTTTATATTTTCGTATTATAATTTTATATTAACACATACAAATAAAAAAGCAAGTAGCGTGTGTTACTTGCTTTTAATCTTTTTGTAATAATTTTTAGAGCATTTTCTTTTATATTCCAAAAAGCTTTTTGGCGTTTTGGGAAAGAATTTTTTCTTTTGCAGTATCGGTTAAATCTAAACTTAAAAAGTAATCCAATTCTTCTTTGGGGCTCCACATGGGGTAATCGGTGCCAAAAAGCACCCTGTCTTCTCCATAAGCTTTTATAAGTTCTAATGCCTTACCCTTATCTTTAATAAATGGGAAGCTTGAAGAACAATCAACGTAAAAATTATCGTGCTTGGGTAAAACCTTCATTGCTTCATCCCAAATTGAATAACCGCCAAAATGCGCCCCTATAACCAATAAATTGGTATAGGTTTCTAAAATGGGAATTAGGCGGTTGGGATTAGAATAATCATAGCGGCTGTCTCCAGTATGAAGCAGTAGCACCAAACCTTCCTTTTCCATCAACTCATAAATTTTTAAGCACCTGTAATCATCAAGCTTAAAGGCTTGAATATCTGGGTGTAGCTTTACCCCTTTAAGTCCAAGCTCTTTTAAATGAGCAATATCACCTTTAATATCTTCGCTATCGGGGTGGAGTGTTCCAAGTCCCAGCATTTTACCATTAGCATTTGCTACTTCTCGGGCAATAAACTCGTTTATGCTTTTTACCTGCTTGGGTGTTGTGGCAACCGACTGCACAATCATAAAATCTATACCCGCCCTTTCGGCTTCCGTGTGCAAATCGTGTACCGTTCCCTTACAGGCAAAAACCTGATTATAAAAGGTGCTTGTACCCATAACCGCCCTTTCGGCAATTTTTTCGGGGTAAATATGACAATGTGAGTCTATAACAAAAAGATCCTTAACCATTTTTAATCCTTACAAAACTTTTTCTCGGCGTCTTCACGCATTTTGTATTTTAATATTTTACCGGCGGCGTTCATTGGGAAGGACGAAACAAAGTCAATATATTTTGGCACCTTATGACGAGCCATATTAGCACCAATATATTCCTTCATTTCTTCTTCGGTCATGGTTTCGCCCTTTTTTAAGATAATGCAAGCGCAAATTTCTTCACCGTATTGCTTATCGGGAACACCTATAACCTGAACGTCTGAAACCTTATTATTTGTATAAATAAATTCTTCAATTTCTTTAGGGTAAATGTTTTCGCCACCACGAATAATCATATCTTTAAGTCTACCTGTTATTAGATATGTTCCGTCCGCACGACGACAAGCAAGGTCGCCCGTATGAAGCCAACCTTTTTCGTCTATAGCTTCACTTGTGGCGTCCGGCATTTTATAATAACCCTTCATAATATTATAACCACGGGCAACAAATTCACCGTTTTCCATGTCTTTACAGTCTTCACCCGTTTCGGGGTTAATAACCTTGCATTCAACGTTAGCAAATGCACTTCCAACTGTTTCGGTTCTAACTTCAAGTGAATCGGTGAAGGAACTCATTGTGCAACCGGGGGAAGCCTCAGTTTGACCGTAAACAGATACAATTTGCTTCATATTCATAACTTCGGTTGCTTTTTTCATAAGCTCAGCCGGACAGTTGGAACCTGCCATAATGCCTGTACGAATATATGAAAAATCGGTTTTTGCAAAGTCTTTATGTTGCATCATTGCAATAAACATTGTGGGAACACCGTTAAAGCAGGTGATATGCTCGTTATGAACGCAAGAAAGCGCAGGACCTGCCGAGAAATACGGTAGCGGGTACATTGTTGTACCGTGTGTCATAGATGCGGTCATAGAAAGCACCATACCAAAGCAATGGAACATTGGCACTTGAATCATCATTCTATCTGCTGTAGATAAATCCATATGGTCGCCAATATATTTACCGTTATTAACAACGTTATAGTGTGTTAACATAACACCCTTAGGAAATCCCGTTGTGCCCGAAGTATATTGCATATTACAAACGTCGTTAGGTTTAACTAAAGAAGCAAGTCTATAAACCTCACTAACCGGTACTTTTTCACTCAAAGCCACCGCTTCATCCCAGGTCATACAACCCTTTTGCTTAAAACCACAGGTAATAACGTTACGCAAAAATGGCAAACGTTTTGAGTGTAGCTTTGCGGTGGGTTTTTTGTTTTCAAGTTCGGGGCAAAGCTCTGCAATAATTTTACCGTAATGGGTGTCTTTTGAGCCTTCGGTCATAATTAGTGTATGAGTGTCCGACTGACGAAGTAAGTATTCTGCCTCGTGAATTTTATATGCGGTGTTAACCGTAACCAAAACAGCGCCAATTTTAGTGGTTGCCCAAAATGCAATAAACCATTGCGGCACGTTAGATGCCCAAACCGCAACGTGAGAACCGGGACGAACACCCATTGCAATTAAAGCACGGGCAAATTCATCAACATCATCTCTGAATTCGCTATAGGTTCTTGTGTAATCAAGCGTTGTGTATTTAAAGCAATACTGGTCGGGGAATTCTTCCACCATTTTATCTAACACCTGGCCAAAGGTATGGTCGATAAGAAGATCTTTTTTCCAAATAAACTTACCTGTTCTGTCGGTATTATAATAATAGTTCTTTTCACCCGCTTTTGTATCGGCAAACTGCTTCATATAGTTTAAAAATTGAGAATAGATAATTTCCATATCGTCAATTTCAACACACCAAGCGGGATCCCAAATTAACGAAATAAAGCCGTCGTAATTAACCGAGCGCAAAGCATTCATCATATCGGCAATTGGAAGTTCCCCTTCACCAACCAAGCAACGTTCCAACTCGCCATTATTAATTGTTGCATCGTAAAAATGAACGTGCTTAACGTATGCGCCTAAGTTTTTAATAACGTTTTTAGGCTCTTCCTTACCGTAAAAATAGCAGGTTGAGAAGTTCCAAAGGGCGCCAAGATTATCAGATGCAAATAACTTTAACACTTCGCAAAGTTTTTCGGTGTTGGTGTAAAGCCCTGCTGTTTCAATAAGCAAGGTTACGTTATTTTCTTCGGCAATTTTAAGCGCTTTTTCTAAAAATGCAATAACATTTTTATTGGCATTTTCAAAATTTTCGCTATTTTCAGCTCTTAGGCGAATAAATGAAATTTTTAAATTTTTTGCAATTTCAATGCATTTTTCGGTTTCCGATAAAACCGCTTCTTCATTTGTTGCAATATCTCCAACAACGTCAATACAGGCTAAAGTTAATTTTTGTTCAAATAATTTTCTAACCGTTTTAGCGGCGGTATAATCGTGAAAAGCACCGT
>JAZNNZ010000048.1:0-5628 GCA_045580525.1 Acutalibacteraceae bacterium | reverse complement strand
GTTAAAGATAAAATCGGCGTTATTACCAACCTACTAAATAAGGTTGATACACTAGTTATCGGCGGCGGTATGGCTTATACCTTTATGAAAGCATTAGGACACAACATTGGCACCAGCTTACTTGATGAAGAAAACATTGAGTTTGCAGGTGAAATGATGAAAGAAGCCGAAAAGAAGGGTGTTAAACTTCTTATTCCCGTAGATAACAAAATTGGTAAAGAATACGATAAAGATACAGAATGGCAGGTTTGTCCTTCTGATGAAATTCCTGAGGGCTGGATGGGCTTAGACATTGGTCCTAAAACAGAAGAATTATTTGCTAATGCAGTTAAAGATGCAGGCACAGTAATCTGGAACGGTCCTATGGGCGTAAGCGAATGGGAAAACTTTGCTAGTGGTACTATCGCAGTAGCAACTGCAGTTGCAAACAGCGGCGCAGTTTCTATTATCGGCGGTGGTGACTCTGTAGCAGCAGTTACAAAATTAGGTTTTGCAGATAAAATGAGCCATATTTCAACCGGCGGCGGCGCTTCTCTAGAATTTTTGGAAGGCAAAGAGCTTCCCGGTATCGCAGCACTTAACAATAAATAATATTTCTTTCGGCGAGTTTTGTTTACTCGCCGAAATTTGCGTATAATAACAAAGGAGAATAAAAATGAATAAACAAACAAGAAAAGCAGTTATCGCAGGTAACTGGAAAATGAATAAAACCCCTGCAGAAACCACCGCACTAATAAATGAAATGAAACCACTTGTAGCAGGTGCAGATTGCGACGTTGTATTATGCGTTCCTTTTATTGATATTGCAGCAGCTGTAGAAGCCGCAAAGGGCAGTAACATTAAAATTGGTGCAGAAAACGTGCACTTTAAAGCTTCCGGCGCATACACAGGCGAAATTTCTGCTGAAATGTTAGTAGCAAGTGGCGTTGAATACGTTGTAATCGGTCACAGCGAAAGAAGACAATACTTTGGAGAAACCGATCAAACTGTTAACCTACGCACTCTTGCCGCATTAAACGCAGGTTTAAAAGCAATTGTTTGCGTTGGTGAAACACTAGAGCAAAGAGAATTAGGTTATACCGAAACTCTACTAAAATATCAAACCAAAATGGCACTTACAAACGTAACAGAAGAACAACTTAAAAACGTTATAATTGCTTATGAACCCGTTTGGGCAATTGGTACAGGCGTAACCGCTACTGCTGACCAAGCAGACGAAGGCAACGGTTTTGTTCGCGCAGCTATTGCTGAAGCATACGGTAAAGAAGTTGCAGAAACCGTAACCATTCAATACGGTGGTTCTATGAATGCAAAAAATGCCGACGAATTAGTTGCAAAAACTAACGTTGACGGTGGTCTTATCGGCGGCGCATCATTAAAAGCAGAAGACTTTTCAATTATTGTAAAAGCTGCAAGTAAATAATTAGCATTTTAAAGAAGGTATTTTTATAATGAAAAAACCCGTAGTTTTATGTATTATGGACGGTTTTGGCATCCGTGAAGAAGCAAACGGTAATGCAATAAAAGCCGCAAAAACTCCAAATTTAACAAGTCTTTTTAACAACAACCCCTTTACTACCATTGGTGCGAGTGGTTTAGACGTAGGTCTTCCCGATGGCCAGATGGGTAACAGTGAAGTGGGCCACACCAATATAGGTGCCGGTCGTGTTGTTTATCAAATGCTTGTAAAAATTTCAAAATCTATTACAGATGGTGACTTTTTTGAAATACCCGCCCTTAAGAGTGCAATTGAAAACTGTAAGAAAAACAACAGCGCTTTGCATTTAATTGGTCTACTTTCTGATGGTGGTGTTCATAGCCATATTGAACATCTTTACGGTCTATTGGAACTTGCTAAGAAAAACGGTTTAGAAAAGGTTTACGTTCATGGTCTTATGGACGGTCGTGACGTTTCAACCACCTCTGGCGTTGGTTTTGTTAAAGATTTACAAAACAAAATGGCTGAAATTGGCGTTGGTAAAATTGCAACTTTAGCAGGACGTTATTATGCTATGGACCGTGACTTTGCTTGGGACCGTGTAGAAAAGGCTTATGCCGCATTTGTTTACGGTGAAGGTAACTATAATCCTGATGCTGTAAATGCAATGGAAGAAAGCTATAAAAACGATATTACCGATGAATTTATTGTTCCAACCGTTATTAATAAAGACGGTATGATTAAAGAAAACGATAGTATTGTTTCCTTTAACTTCCGCCCTGATAGAGCAAGACAATTCACACGCACCTTTGTGGACCCTGATTTTGACGGATTTACCCGTAAAAATGGTTTCTTTAAAAATACCTATGTTTGTATGACTCAGTATGATGAAACCATGCCAAACGTTAGCGTGGCTTTCCCACCTGAAGAATTAAAAATGACAATGGGCGAATATTTGGCAAGTCAAAACAAAACACAGCTACGTATTGCCGAAACCCAAAAATATGCCCACGTAACCTTCTTCTTTAACGGTGGTGAAGAAAAAACCTTCGTTGGTGAAGACAGAATTTTAATTAAATCTCCTGACGTTGCAACCTTTGACCTTATGCCCGAAATGAGCGCATACCCGGTTAAAGATGCGGTTGTTAAAGAAATACTTGCGGGTAAATACGATGCAATTATTTTAAATTTTGCAAACTGCGATATGGTAGGTCATACAGGAATTTTTGATGCAGCAGTAGCCGCTGTTGAAGCGGTTGATACCTGCGTTGGTGAAGTAATTGATGCAACACTTAAAATGGGTGGCAAAGCAATTATTACTGCCGACCACGGAAATGCCGACTTTATGTTTGACGAAAAGGGCGAACCCTTTACACCACATACAACAAACCCCGTTCCTTTCTGCGTTATTGGTCATGACTGTGAGCTTAAAAATGGCGGTAGACTTGCCGATATTGCTCCTACAATGTTAGAGCTTATGGGATTAGAAAAACCCGATGAAATGAACGGTGAATCTTTAATAAAATAAGAGAGGATATAAATATGACAGTTACAAAACAAACTATCATTGGCGACGTGCTTGATTTTGACAGAACCACAGCCGAATACTTTTTTGAAATTGGTATGCATTGCTTAGGCTGTCCTGCTTCTCGTGGTGAAACAATTGAAGAAGCTTGTGCAGTTCATGGTACAGATGCCGATGCACTTGTTGAAAAACTAAACAAGCACATCAATGGATAACCGACTTTTATTTATTGCCGATTTAATTGATGGCGTAAACACTGTTTGCGACATTGGCACTGACCACGCATTTTTGCCGATTTATTTAATTGAAAATAAAAAGGCAAAGCGTGTTATTGCATCGGATATAAATGCCGCACCGCTAAACGTGGGGCAAAAAAACGTTATTAAAGCGGGCGTAGCTGATTTTGTCGAGCTACGCCTTTCTTGCGGTTTTGATTCTTATAAAGATAACGAGTTTGATTTAGCGGTAATTGCAGGTATGGGTGGCGAAACCATTGCCGAAATAATTGATAATGCAAAAGATAAGCTTACGGTTCCGCTTATTTTACAGCCGGTAACCAAAAGCGATAGGCTGCTTGATTTTCTTAATGCTAACGGTTTTGGCATAATAGAGCATCACGCGGTTAAAAGTGAAGGCCGCATTTATAACGTGATTAAGGTTATTAAAAATGGTGAAAGGGTAGAAAACCCCATTTTTAATATCGTTGGAAAGTTAGATAAAACCGAAAAAACCGCAAGAGAATACCTTAATAAAAAGCTTAAGGTTCTAATTAAAATGGCAAACTCCATAGAAAACGTAGAGCGTAAGCAAGAAGAATACAAAAAGGCGCAAAACACAATAAATTTACTTAAGGAATATTTAGCTTAATGCCAATAGATAACATATTTTTAAGATTTTTAAGCAACGAACTAAAACAAATTGAAAACGAACATATTGATAAAATACACTGTCCAACGGGCGGTGAGTTTGTTTTTGCGCTTCGTAAAAAAAAGCTGTTTGTTAATCTTAACGGTACACCCTATATAACCTTACTTAAAGAAAGCTTTTTAAACCCCAGTACTCCGCCAAACTTTTGTATGCTGCTTCGTAAGCATTTAGGCGGAGGCAAAATTTTAAGTGTTGAAAAGGTTGAAGACGACCGTATTATTATAATTACCGTTTCCTCTTTAAACGAGCTTAAGGACGTTAGCGTTTATAAGGTGATTATTGAGCTTATAAGCGGCAAAGCCAACCTTATTTTAACAAAAGACGGTAAAATTATTGACTGCTATAAAAAGAGTGATCTTGAAAAGGATTTGCGTGTTGTGGCACCCGGAGCCACCTATAATTTACCCATAAATAACGGGACGGGCGTTTCTCCATTAATTCAAAGAGAGCTTGAACACCAAAATACTACTATTGATGCCCTTTTAGCTAAAGTATCACCTTATGCATTACAAAACGAAAAAGGGGAGTATAAAGATTTAAGCTTTACTGAAATACGCCAGTATGAAGGACTCTACTCTTTAAAACGTTTTGACAGCTTTATTGAACTTGTGAATGAATTTTTTACCGCCAAAAGAAAACAGAGTGAGCTTAATAATGCCGCAGCAGGACTTAACAAAAAGGTGAACGGTCTAATATTAAAGGCTCAAAAGAAATTAGCTTTGCGTGAAAACGACCTTCTTGAAACCCGTAAGCGTGAAACCTACCGTATTTATGGGGAACTTATAAAGGCAAACCTATATAAAATCGCGGCGGGAGATACCAGCGTTACGGTAAAAAATTATTATGATGAAATGAAGGAAATAACCATTCCTTTAAAAGAAAATTTAAGCCCCAATAAAAACGCCGAAAGATATTTTAAGGAATATAAAAAGCTATGTTCTGCGGCAAATACTTTGGTGTCTTTAATTGAAGAAACAAAAGAAGAAATATTTTATTTAAAAAGCGTTAAAGAATTTTTAGACGCCGCTAAAACGGTGGATGAAATTTTAGAAATATCTGAAGAACTTGTAATTTCGGGTTATTTAAGACAAAATAAGGCGCAAAAAAGCAAAAAAATAAAGCCGAAGCCATTTTTAGAAAAAGAGTTTATGGGCTTTAAAATTTTAATTGGTCGCAACAATTTAGAAAACGACCGCCTTACTTTAAAAACCGCAAATAAAAACGATATGTGGTTTCATACCAAAAACATTCCCGGCAGCCACGTTGTTGTAGAAACTCACGGCGAAGAATTACCACCTGACGTTATTTTATACGCCGCAGGTCTTGCCGCAGAAAATTCAAGCGGTAAACACAGCGGTCAGGTGGCGGTAGATTATACTTTAATTAAAAACGTTAAAAAACCCGTTGGCGCAAAACCCGGTATGGTAATTTACAAAACCAACCAAACGGTATACGTAACACCTAATAAAAAATAAAATTTAAAGCACCTGACTTTTTATCAGGTGCTTTTGTTATATTTTTTTAAATTGTAAAGACGGATGAATATTAAAATGCTTGTGAATTTTAAACAAAACATCGCAGTTAAGATTTTTGGGTATAATTCCTGTTTCTATTTTATTTAACATATAGATGCTTATCCCAAGTATTTTGGCCATTTCTTTTTTGCTTAAATTATGATTTTTTCTTAATGTAATAATATTTGTTGTAAAAATTGAAAGTTCATTTTTCTTGCATATTT
>JAZNNZ010000047.1:0-8739 GCA_045580525.1 Acutalibacteraceae bacterium | reverse complement strand
GTGTTCTTACAAGCGGTGCAAGAACAAATAATTCCGATTCTTATATCACGCACATTTTGGTTGCTTTTTATAAAACGGATTGCTATAATTAATACATATGATGAAGGGGGTAATTTTATGCAAAAAGAAGTTAAAAAGATTAACGACGAAAACGTTGTTGCCGGTTCGGTTGGCGCGTTTTTATTTGCACTTGTTGGCGGCGTAATTTGGTATGTGCTTTATCAGGTTGGCTTTTTAGCAGGAATAAGCGGTCTTATTGCGGTTATTGCCGCGGTTAAGGGCTACACTGTTTTTTCTAAAAAAGAAAGCCTAAAGGGCGTTATTATTTCGGTTATTATGGCTATTGTAGTTATGATAATTGCCTGGTATTTATGTCTTGCATCTGACGTTTATTCAGCTTATCAAGAATGGTATAAAAATGGTGAAATTGATTTTACTATCACATTTTTTGAAGCTGTTCGCGGCGCTTATGTGTATTTGATGGAACCCGAAATTGGTCCAAGCTACTTTGGTGATCTTGCTATTGGTTTAGGTTTGTGCGCTATTGGTGCTGCAAGTCATATTTCAACCACAGTTAAGCGCTTAAAAGCTGAAGCTGCAGCAGAAAAAGCAATAGCTAGTTCAAAATCTGAAGAAGAAACCACCGAAGAAGTAATTGAACCTACTTTAAACGGTGAAACCGTAGAAACCACACAAGAAACCACAGCTGAATAATTAAATTGTATAATCTTAAATTTTGAAAACTTCAAGGAGACTCCGATGAATATAAACGACCTATTAAAAGGAATAAATTGCGGTTGTGGCAAAGAGCATACCTGCAGCATAAAAGAAGTTAATATTGGCAAAAACGCAATAGATACTTTGAGGGTTATTTGCAACGTTTTTAATGCACCTTTAATTGTCGCCGACGAAAATACCTTTTCGGTAGCCGGCAAACAAACCGAATCCGCACTAAGCGGTAAAAATATTAAAAAGGTTGTTTTCTCCGGAAAAACCGTTTTAATTCCAAACGAAGACGCGGTTAAAGCGGTTGAAGAAAAGCTTGAAAATATAGACGTAATTATAGGAATTGGCTCGGGTGTTATACAAGACCTTTGCAAGTATGTGGCCCATTTTAACAATCTGCCCTATTTGGTGGTGGCAACAGCCCCTTCAATGGATGGTTATGCATCTAATGGTGCCGCTATGATAATGGAAGGTATGAAAATTACCTATAACGCCACCCTGCCAATAGCGCTGGTTGCCGATACCGAAGTGCTTAAAAATGCTCCGTTAGATATGATAAAAGCGGGTTATGGTGATATTGTTGGAAAATTTTCCGCCCTTAACGATTGGAAGTTAAGCCACGAAATAAACGGGGAATATTTTTGCAATAAAATTTACGAATTAACCTACGAACAAATACAAAACACACTTTCTCTGGCAGACCTGCTTTTAAAAAGAAATGAAACAGCCGTTAAAACATTGATGGAAGCGCTGATTGTGGTTGGTATTTTAATGAGCTTTGTAGGCTCTTCTCGCCCGGCTTCAGGCAGTGAGCACCATCTATCGCACTTTTTTGAAATTACCGGCATTATTGATGGCACCGAATATTTATCACACGGGTTAGACGTTGCGTTTTCAACCGTGGTTACAGCCGAAATAAGAGAACAAATTGTTAGTATGAAAAATTTCGGGGCAATTAGCAAACCTTCAGACCAAAAGCGAAACGATCTTCTGAATATAATTTATAAAGATATTGCGCCAAGTTGTGTAAAACTGCAAGAAAAAGCGGGTTTTTATGATTTTGACAGGACCGACGTTTACAAAGAAAAGAAAAACGAAATTATAGAAATTTTAAAAGAAATGCCCACTAAAAACGAAATTATAAAAATGCTTTCGGCGGTGGACCTTGATATTAATGATTTTTATGGCTTTTACGGTGAAGAGAAAATCAACAACGCAAAGCTCTTTGCAAAAGACCTAAAGGACAGATTTTCTGTTTTGTGGCTTTATTATGATTTTTTTGGAGAACAGAATGAACAAGCTTAAACTTTTTTTACTCGATATGGACGGCACCCTTTATTTGGAAAATCAACTTTTTGAAGGGGTTTTAGAATTTTTAGACTATATTAAAAGCATTGGCGGACGATATATGTTTTTAACCAATAATTCTTCAAAGGGAATAGACACATATTTGCAAAAGCTTGAAAGCCTGGGAATTCCCGCAACAAAAGAAGATTTTATGACGTCTACCGATGCCACCGTTTTGTATTTAAAAAACAAAGGATATAAAAAAATATACGCTTTTGGTACCGAGTCTTTTAAGGCGCAGCTTATAAAAGAAGGATTAAACATAACCGATAAACGCGAAGACGATATTGACTGTTTATGTATGGCGAACGATCAAGAGCTAACCTTTCAGAAACTTGAAGACTCCTGCATTTTGCTAAAGCGAGATATTGCCTACGTTGCAACCAATCCCGACTGGGTTTGTCCTACCTGGTACGGTTACGTGCCAGATTGCGGTTCGGTTGCCGAAATGCTTTATAACGCAACCAAAAAGCGCCCCACATTTATTGGAAAGCCCCAGCCCGAGATGGCCTATTTAGCAATGCAACGAACAGGGTTTGAAAAAGACCAAACAGTAATTATCGGAGACCGTCTTTATACCGACATTGCTTGTGGAGTTAACGCAGGAATAACCAGCGTTTTTGTGCTATCAGGTGAAGGAACTTTAAAAGATCTTGAAGAAAGCCATGTAAAACCAACCTTTGTTTATAAAAACGTAAAAGAGTTTTTAAAAGATTTAAAAAACAACTAATTAAAGGACGAGATAATCTCGTCCTTTGTTTTTTGCTCTGCCCTGTTTTCAAGACAACCCCA
Organism: Acutalibacteraceae bacterium; assembly: GCA_045580525.1. GTDB lineage: Bacteria > Bacillota > Clostridia > Oscillospirales > Acutalibacteraceae > UMGS1279. Next base: position 5,874 of record JAZNNZ010000047.1, on the reverse strand, counting down.
TATTATTGACCAATATTTTGTTCTTTATTCAATGTTTTTAGTGAAAATATTCAATAAACTGACTAAAATTTATACTATTTAACTATAAAAAATTGGTTGAAATCACTAAATATATATGATATACTTATTTTACAACGTTAGTGCGGTAAAGTTTTTGTTTTAAAGTTGCCGCGTTAATTATAAAAGGAGCCGTATTTATGAAACAATTCACAAGTGAGAACATCAAAAATTTAGCTGTCTTGGGTCACGCAGGTAGCGGTAAGACTACACTGTGTGACGCAATTCTTTACGCAGCAGGAGAGACCGACCGTATTGGTAAAAACGCAGACTCTTCATTAACACTTGACTTTGATCCCGAAGAAAAGAAAAGAAAGGTATCGGTTTCTACCGCCGCATACCCAATTGAATGGAATAATACAAAAATTAACCTATTAGACGCACCGGGACTATTCGACTTTGCCGCAGGTAACCGTGAAGCCTTGAATGCCGCAGAAAGCGCAATGGTGGTGCTTTCGGGTAAATCCGGCCTTACGGTTGGTGCAGAACAGGCAGTAGATCTTGCAGTAAAGGCTAAAAAGCCGGTCTGCTTCTTCGTTTCAAAGCTTGATTCTTCACATGCTGTTTTCTACCGCGTAATTTCCATTCTTACAGGTAAATACGGTGCAAAAATTTGCCCCGTTTTTGTTCCCTTTGTTAAAAACGATGCAACCGAAAGCTATGTTGACCTTATTTCTAATAAGGGTTACACCTTTGATGGCGTTAAAGCTAACGAAACAAAGCCCGAAACCGATGATAATATTGAATCTATGAGAGCGGTTATGAAAGAAGCTATTGCTTCTCAAAGTGACGAACTTATGGACAAATACTTTAATGAAGAAGAATTTACAGAAGAAGAAATTATCTCGGCCCTTAAAACCGGCTTTTTACAGGGCGACCTATACCCCGTATTTTGCGGCGTTGGTCAAACAGGCGCAGGTGTTAAAGCCGCTCTTGACACGTTAAGTCAAATTCTTCCTTCATTATCTGACACCCACGTATTCTGTAAAAAGGGTGAAGACACCGAAGAAATCAATCAAAAGGGTAACGAAAATATTGCTTTAGTATTTAAAACTATTGCCGACCCATTTGTTGGTAAATTATCTTACTTTAAGGTACTTGCGGGTGAAATTAAACAAGATACAAAGGTTGTAAATGCCCGTACCGGCTCCGAAGAAAAATTTGGTAAAGTTATGTATATTAAGGGTGGCAAACAAGAAGATGCCGGTAGCATTGTTGCTGGTGACATTGGCGCAGTTGCAAAAATGTCAAACGTATTAACAGGTGACACCCTTTCTACCAGCGGACGCGTTAACGCCGAAACTATTGAATTTCCACTTCCCACACTTTCTGTTGCAATTTATCCCAAAAATAAGGGTGAAGAAGAAAAAATTGCTTCCGGCTTAAAGCGTTTATGTGAAGAAGACCCAACCCTAAAGACAGAAAACAACGTTGAAACCAAAGAAACCGTGCTTTCGGGTCTTGGCGAACAACAGTTAGACGTTGTTGTTTCTAAATTAAAGAGCAAATTTGGTGTTGACGTTATAACACAAGAGCCAAAAATTGCCTACCGTGAAACAATCAGAAGCTTTATTAAGGTTCAAGGAAGACATAAAAAGCAATCAGGCGGACACGGACAGTTTGGTGACGTTTGGATTGAATTCTCCCCTTGTGATGAAGACTTTATCTTTGAAGAAAAAATCTTTGGTGGTTCAGTTCCTAAAAACTTCCACCCCGCAGTTGAAAAGGGACTACGCGAATGCTTAACTAAAGGCGTACTTGCAGGTTACCCAATGGTTGGTGTTAAGGCTGTTTTAGTTGACGGTTCTTATCACCCTGTTGACTCTTCTGAAATGTCCTTCAAATTAGCCGCCGCAGAAGCCTATAAAGAAGGTATTCCAAAGGCTAATCCCGTTTTATTAGAGCCCATTGGCACATTAACCGCAATTGTTCCGGATGACAATCTTGGTGACGTTATTGGTGACGTTAACAAGCGTCGCGGCAGAGTTATTGGTATGAATCCAAAAGAGAACCACACACAAGAAGTTGTTGCTGAAGTTCCTATGGGTGAAATGGCCGATTTCTCAACAGCAATGCGCTCAATTACACAGGGCAGAGCTACCTTCACTCTTGAATTTGCAAGATACGAAGACGCCCCCGCCCACATTGTTCAAAAGATTAAACAATAAGATAAAGCGGGGTTTAGGCCCCGCTTTTATTTTCTTTATAAAATTACTATATAATAGAGGAGGAATGTGATGTTTAAGAAATTTCTTTCAATTTGTTTAGCTTTCGTTTTTCTAATTTCTTTAACCGCTTGCAACCACAACAAAACAGAAGAACAAAGTTCAACCACATCCGACTTGTCCCCAACAAACCCCTCTTCTACCACTATTTCTGTTGCACCAAGCGCCACCACAAGTACCATTTCAAAAACCCCAACCCCAACCACCACCTCTCAAAACAAAACTTCAACAAGCAACACCACAAGTGCAGCTCATTGCACCACTCACGACTGGACAGGTTGGTACACACAAACCGTAGCATTAGTGTGTAGAAAGGGCGTTTTAGTTCGCGTTTGTTCTAATTGCGGGTATAAAGAAACTAAAGAAACCACCGATAACGCGATGTTCAATTCTTTCTCCGACACCGGTTTAAGCGGTATTTGTCAAGAATATTTTGACAACAATCATCAGTTAATAGAATCGGAAAGTTTGTTGGCTTATGCCGCTTTGCATTCGCGAAATATGAAAAACTTAAAGTCAAGCACGGTGTTTAGTTATCTTTCCGAGCGCTTTGATATAAACGAACAAGTCAAATCCGAAATGCTTGCGAGCGAATTGTATAACGCTTCAACCGATACCTTTAATTTAGAATACAAACTCCCCAACGGAACAACATTTTTATGTTACTTACCAAAAGGTGGTTTAATTTATAATGCGTATTACAACTATATTGCAAACGACAGCAACGGACAGGGCTTTATAATTGAATTTCAAGTTCAATTAAACAAAGTAAACGACAAGCCAAACAAAATACTATCGATGAAAATAGTAGAAAATTTACCTCCAGGTTACCTGAATAGATAACAAAAAGTGGCCGCGACTTGCGACCACTTTTTTGTTTTTATCACAATTTATCTAAATGTTTGTGTTGCCAGAAGCTTATCCTTTATTGTGGTTGTACCCGTAACGGTTATTTCATTTGGCACCAAATAGAAACATTCCGCATAATGAATTGGATTTGCGTTAATTTCAATCGCGCCCGAAAGAGTGGCGCAGTCATAAAATAGACAGGCCATATTCAATACTTTTGATGGAATAGCGGGAGCCTTTTTTAATTTTGCACATCCCGAAAACGCACCAAATAGATTGGTAACTCCCGAAGGGATGGCTGGTGCGCTTTCAATAGAAATACAAGAACAAAAAGCATATTCCATATCTTTAGCGTTTTTAGGTAGCTTTGATGGCGCCTTTTTTAAACCGTTGCAACCATGCCAGGTGCTTGTCAAGCACTCAACACTATCGGGAATTTCGGGCGAGACAAGCAGATTTCCACATCTATGGAAACAATATGCAGCGCTTTTTAAGGGTTTACCGTTTATTTTGCCGATTATTTTACCGTAGCTTGTTTTTGTGCGATCAATAACCCCTACAGCCCAATATTCAGTAGAAACATAATCAACCGTTGTTTTTTCGTGATATGTGTAATTATAATCACTATCGCTGAATATATCGCCGTCGGCAGGCTTTGAAGGCATTTTTTCACCGGCCTTTAAAACCTTTCCGGTTGCCTTTACGGTATAGGTAGCGCCCGTTGGTATTACCCCACCTGCTTTTGCATAAGCAGGTTCGTTATCAACCTTCGGCTTGGATGAGGTTGGCTTTGAGGTTGTTGTGGGTGTTTTTGATGATGTGGGCACGGTGCTTGTTGTGGGTGTTTCGCTTGAAACGTCGGCAACCGATTCTACACTTGAAACGCTTGCGGTATCGTCGGCACTTGAAAGGTCTTGATTATTAGACGACACGGGCGCAGGTGTGGGCGTACAGCCCACAAGCAGCATAAGCACAATTAATAACGCAATTATTTTTTTCATATCTATCCCCCAGGAAAACAAAAAAGCGCATAGGAAATTATCCTACGCGCTGTGGTTTTTAAGTAGTTTTAGCGCATAAGAATTTTATTACTTAATTTTAATAATAAAATTCTCATGGCAAACACACCCTTTTTCTTTTATTATATCAAAAATACAAAAAATGTCAATGGCAATAAAAAAGACCGAAAGGAGTTCCTTCGGTCTTTTATTTTTATGTTTATTTTAATATGCAACGCCTTGAGCAATCATTGCTTCTGCTACTTTAATAAAGCCCGCAATATTGGCACCTGCAACCAAGTCACCCTTAAAGCCATATTTTTCAGCTGCATCGTAAGAATTCTTGTAGATATTCTTCATAATTTGTTGTAGCTTTGCGTCTACTTCTTCTGCGGTCCAGCTGTAACGCATTGAGTTTTGGCTCATTTCAAGTCCCGATACTGCAACGCCGCCTGCGTTAACTGCCTTACTAGGAGCAATAACAACGCCTGCTTTTCTTAAAACTGCAATAGCTTCATCGGTTGTGGGCATATTAGCAACTTCAACATAGTATTTAACACCGTTTGCAACGATGTTTTTAGCGTCTGCTTCCGAAACTTCGTTTTGTGTTGCGCATGGCATAACAACGTCAACCTTTTGTTCCCAAGGACGTTTGCCTTCATAGTAAGCAACGCCAAATTTATCGGCATAATCCTTAACCTTATCACGACCGCTTGAACGCATTTCTAACATAAAGTTAATTTTTTCTTCGGTAGCGATACCGTCGGGATCGTAAACGTAACCGTCAGGACCGGAGATTGTAACAACCTTACCGCCTAATTCGTTAATCTTTTTAACGGTACCCCAAGCAACGTTACCAAAGCCGGAAACTGCAAAGGTTTTATCCTTAATATCTTCGCCAAAGGATTTTAGCATTTCAACGGTGTAATAAACAGCACCAAAGCCGGTAGCTTCCGGACGGATTAGAGAACCGCCAAAGGGAATGCCCTTACCTGTTAAAACGCCGGTAAACTCGTTACGTAGACGTTTGTATTGACCGTATAAATAACCAACTTCACGTGCTCCTACGCCAATGTCACCAGCGGGAACGTCGGTATCTGCGCCAATGTGTTTAGATAGTTCTGTCATAAAGCTTTGGCAGAAGCGCATAATTTCGTTATCGCTTTTACCACGTGGGTCAAAGTCAGAGCCGCCCTTACCGCCGCCCATAGGTAGACCTGTTAGGCTGTTTTTAAAGGTTTGTTCAAAACCTAAGAACTTCATAATTGAAGCGTTAACCGAAGGATGGAAACGTAAACCGCCCTTATATGGACCAATTGCAGAGTTAAACTGTACTCTGAAACCACGGTTAACCTGAACAGCACCGTTATCATCAACCCAAGATACTCTGAAAGAAATCATTCTTTCGGGTTCAACCATTCTTTCCATAATTCCTAATTTTTCTATTCTGCTATCCTGTGCAATTACAGGCTCTAAAGATTCTAAAACGTCTCTAACTGCTTGTAAAAATTCAGGCTCGTCGGGGTTGCGTTTTTCAGCCTCGGCATAAACTTTGTTAAGATACTCAGATTTAAATGCCATTATTTTTTCCTCCAAAATAATAATTTACTTAAACATTTTAACACATTAAAGCGTAAGTCACAACTTTTTTTTGAAAAAATATTTAATTTTTTATATTTTTTACTGTTATAAAGCCTAAAGTGTCCACGCTTTTTGCAGTTTGCACAAAAAATTGTTTGCCATAA
>JAZNNZ010000046.1:0-5235 GCA_045580525.1 Acutalibacteraceae bacterium | reverse complement strand
TGATATTTCTATTGAATTATGTGGCGGTACACACGTAAGCAACACTTCTGAAATTTGTTTATTTAAAATCGTTTCAGAAAACTCTGTAGCTTCTGGTGTAAGAAGAATAGAAGCAGTAACGGGTGAAGGCATCTTAAAGTTAATTAATAATTATAAAAACATTATTTTTGATGCCGCAGAAGCCTTAAAACTTCAAAATGCTTTTGAACTACCACAAAAAGCAAAGCAAATCACCGAAGAACTAAAACAATCTGAAAAGAAAATTGAAGCACTTGAAGGCAAAATTGCCGCAAGTTCAACCGATGAGTTTATTAAAAACGCAAAAGACCATAATGGCTTTAAAGTAATTACCGCAGAGCTTAATAACGTAGCACCCAATATTGCAAGAAATATGTGTGATGTTATTAAAGAAAAAGAGCAAAATGCTGTTATTGTGTTTGCTTTAAAGAATGAAGGCAAATTAACATTTTTAGCTTCTTGCGGAAAACTTGCAGTTTCAAACGGTGCACATGCAGGTAATATCGTAAAAGCTGTTGCTACCGTAGCAGGTGGTAATGGCGGCGGTAAGCCGGACAGCGCAATGGCCGGTGGTAAAGATATTGAAAAATCAGCCGCAGCGTTAGAAGAAGCCTTTAAGGTTTTATAGGTGATATTATGAATGATTGTTTATTTTGCAAAATAATTAAGGGAGAAATCCCTTCAACAAAGGTTTTTGAAAACGATTACGTTTATGCCTTTAAAGATATAGATCCACAAGCACCGCTTCATTACATTTTTATCCCTAAAGAGCACATCGCATCTGCAGATATGATCGATGATAGTAATGCTCATTTAATAGGAGAGGTTTTTAAAGCTATTGCAAAGGTAGCAAAAGACGAAAACTTAGAAGAGGGCTACAGAATTGTTAATAACTGTGGCAAGGATGCCGGTCAAACCGTTTTCCATATACATTTTCATGTAATGGGCAAACGTAAATTCTCATGGCCTGCAGGTTAATATAAAATTATAAAAGGTTTGTGAGAAATGGTTAGAGTATTGTTCTGTGCAAGTTTACTAGCTCTATTTATTTCCGCGGCCTTTTTATTTTTGCCTTTTTGCGTATCTGTTGCTATTGCAGTAGTATTATGCATAGCTTTTATACTTGTACTTATATTCAAGCGTAAAAATAGATTTAATAACGCCTTTATGCTATTAATTTGTCTTGTATTTTCGGTTTACGGTATTTTTAGCTTATTAAACGTTAAAAATATTGAACAATTAAGCGGTCAAACAGCAATAGTAGAAGGCTATATTACAGAAGACGCTGAAAGCTATGACACTTATTGTGCCTACGTATTAAATACAACCCGTGTTGAAATTAATGGTTCAACAAACGGTGTTCCACAAAGGTTTAAAGTAAGAATTACCGAAAGCGGCGATTTTGCATTTTCTGCATTTGTTAATGTAAAAACAGAACTTAAATTTGAAAGTATAGACGACGACTATAAAAATTACAGTTATTCACAAAAGATTTATCTTTCTGGTTCAGGTGCAAAAGTAATATCGGTAGAAGAAATGCCAATAAAACCGATTAAATATTACCCGTATTTAATCTCAAAAGGTATAAACAAGCTTTTATATAGCAATATGAGTTATTCCGAAGCGGCATTATCGTCTGCGGTATTGTTGGGCGACGAAAGCGGACTGACCGAAAGCTTTTATAATAACTCCAAAGTAACGGGCGTTACACATATGCTGGTAGTTTCGGGCACACACCTTTCCATAATAACCATGGCACTTATGAACTTTTTAAAGCGCTTTAAGGTTCCTTATATGCTTAAGCAAGGGCTAATGCTTTTTGTCGTTTATTTAATAATGTCTGTATGCGGTTTTTCTGCAAGTATATTAAGAGCAGGTTTAACATACGTAATTTATTTTTTAGGCAATATGTTCTTTAAAAAGAGTGACGGTCTTAACGCACTTGGAACCGCATCTGTAATTTTATTATTCGAAAGTCCATTCTTGTTTCATAATACAGGTTATCTGCTTTCATATTGGGCAACCTTTGCGGTTTTGTATTTAACAGGTAAAGTGCATTCCGTATTTAGCAAAATATATTTTAAAGGCTTTTTAGGCTTTGTTTATAACGAAATAGTATTTATACTTTCTCAAACAATTTCAGCAACCTTTGCTACCATGCCAATATGTATGCTTTCGTTTGGTTATTTTTCTATAATTTCACCAATTGCAAACCTTTTATTAACTGCGGCGGTAAATGCAATATTAAGTTTATCTATATTTGCGGTAATGTTAGCCGCGGTACCAATACTTAACATATTTTCATTTGCATTTTTCTTTGCAATAACCTATTTGGCAAAGTTTACTTATTTTATAGTCGATGGTCTTGGTAGTGTAGATTTTGCTCTCGTTTCTGTAAAGCCTATACACTACGTTGTCTGGATTTTAATTTTTATTGCAATATTCGGCTATATTGGTGCTCAAAAAATACGCGAATATATGCACGTATATAAATATACGGTTATCGCGCTTGTGTTGGTGTTTACGTCGGCTTTAAGCATTTTTACTGTTAATTATTTTGAACCGCACAAATATACAACGCTTTCTATGGTGAACGTGGGTAACGGGATTTGTGCAATTGTAAAGTATGATGACAATACCGTTTTAATCGGTATGGGTGATAATTCATCTGACCATAAACGCATCACTAATAGACTTTTTAGAATGGGCGAACGTGATGTTGACCTTTTAATAGTTCCAACCTTAACAAAAGACTATGCAGGTGGAGCAGTTCAAACTTTAGAGAACATTAAATATCAAAAAATTGTATCTAAACGTGTCGGCACCTATAGCGCGGCGTTAAATTCAGCGCAAAACGTAACTTATTTTAATAAAAACATCAGCGGCAGCGCAGGTGAAATAAATTATAAGATTGATGGTTTTAAAACGGTGATAACAACGCCAAACGGTTCAATAGAATTTAATAATAGTGGCATTAATACAGATTCAAAATGCGATATATTGGTAAGTTTAAACTATACGCCACTTGCATTTAAGGGGACTGCATTTATATGCGGCAGCAACATTAATAACTATTTTGATAAAGATAATTTTTACTATATAAATAAAGATAAAACAATAACATTGGGAGAATAAAATGGTAAACGAATTTGAGCTTAAAAATTTAATAGCTAATGGCGCTAACAACCATATTTATTTTTTATTTGGTGATGATCCTTATCTTGTTAAAACCTATGCCGATAAAATTGTTAAGGACGTAGTGGGGGATAATGCAGATTTAGACCTTTCTGTTTTTGATTATAACGTTACCCTAGCAGAAATTAACGATGCCATTTCTCAGTTTTCTTTTTTAGGCGGCAGAAAATGCGTTACCGTTTCTAATTTAAATTTTGATGAAATGAGCGCACCTGAATATAAAGAGCTTAAAGCGGTTATTGAATCTGCGCCCGATACTAACTGTTTAGTCTTTTATTTTGATTCGTTTGTTGTAGATAAAAAACGCTCTAAAAGATTTAAAGAGTTAGAAAAGATTTTAAATGACCTAAATGGTGTTATAGCAGAGCTTAACCACCGTACAGAAATGCAGCTTATTAAGCTTTTAACAGAAGGCGCTAAAAAGCGTGGCCTGATTCTTTCTTCAACCAATGCAAAATTTTTAATTAATTACGTTTCTAACGATTTAAACGTTTTAGTTAATGAATTAAATAAACTTTGCCTTTATAAAAAAGAAGGCGAAATAACAAGTGATGATATTAAAAACCTTTGCGCAAGAAGTTTAGAAGGTTCAATTTATGATATTTCAACACAAATTTTAACTAAAAATTTAGATAAGGCAATTTCTGAAATTAACCTTCTTGTAAGTCAAAAAGTAGAACCTTATTATATATATAGCGAAATTACGTCTTCATTTACAGATATTTATAATGCATTGGTTGCTAACGAAGCGGGGGTTTCTTTGGATGTGGCGGCAGATGCGCTTGGTTATCCAAAACATATTGCATTCAGATTAAAAAATGCCTTAAGATTTGCTAAAATTTTAGGTGATAAAAAGGTAAGCAAAATTTTATCAATTTTAATTTCTGCAGATAGTGAAATAAAAGCTTCTACCGATGCCTTAAGTATTGAAAAGCTTGTGTTTTCACTTTATAGCGTACTTTAGTTGCCTATGTTAAAAGTTGAATATCCAATAATTGTTGAAGGCAGGTACGATAAAGCTTTTTTAAAAAGCTTTCTAGATGCTACGGTTATAACTACCGAAGGCTTTGGCGTTTATAAAAACAAAGAGTTTGCAAGCCTAGTAAAAACCCTGGCAATAAGCAAAAAGGTTATTGTTTTAACAGATAGTGATAACGCCGGTAAACAAATCAGAAATCACCTTAAAAATATCATCAATGATATTGAAATCATAAATTTATACACACCGCAAATCAAAGGTAAAGAAAAGCGTAAAAACGCTCCTTCAAAAGAAGGATTTTTGGGTGTAGAAGGTCAAGAAAAACAAACCATTATTGATTTACTTAAAGACTTTCAAAAAAACGCACCGACGGTTAAAGAAACACTAACAAAAACAGATTTGTTTTCTCTGGGCTTAAGCGGAACCGATGATTCAAAAAGCAAACGTATTGCCTTACTTAAAAAAATGAATTTACCTTTAAATTTATCAACCAATATGCTTTTAGATGCTATAAACAGTAAATACACAAAAGAAGAATTTATTATGTTTTATAAGGAGAAATAAAATGGCTGTTGGCGGTTCTAAAATTAAAATACTTTATATTTTAGAAATACTAAAAAAACACTCTGACGAAATGCATCCACTAACTTCGGGTGAAATTATTGAAAAATTACTTTCTTACGGTGTTTCTTGTGAAAGAAAATCGTTATATAACGATATTGAGTTGTTGCAACTTGCGGGCTACGATATTATAAATACAAAAACTCCTAAAAGCGGTTATTTTTTGGCCAGTCGTGAGTTTGAGCAACCTGAACTTGCATTACTTGCAGATGCGGTTATGGCGGCAAACTTTGTTACCCCCAAAAAAACAGGGGAGATACTTAAAAAGCTAGAAGGTTTTTTGAGCGTTTACGATGCCAAAAACTTCAGAAATCGTATATTTATTGACAATACTCATAAATGTGAAAATAATGAAATTTACTATAATATAGATAAAATTCAAACTGCAATCGAAGAAAATAAAATGGTGGAATTTATATATA
>JAZNNZ010000045.1:0-4551 GCA_045580525.1 Acutalibacteraceae bacterium | reverse complement strand
GTCACTTGAACCGTCCCCCAAATAAAAAATCTTTTTAGCGGCGGGTTCATTTTCTATTGCTCTTTTTATGGCATTTATATTTCCGTGAGCATCAGACAAAACTAAAATTCGCATAAAAACTCCTGTTATCAAAATTATATTTTAAGAATAGTATATATAGAGGTGATTTCTTTGGAATTAGATAAGCAAAAACTGCTTCAAAGCATTAAAGAGGCGTTGGGAAACGACCAAATTAACAACGCCATTAAAAGCGGAGATAAGGAACAAATTTTAAACAGTCTGCCAACCGACCAAAAAAACGAGCTAAAAACCCTTTTGAACGACAGCGACAGCATTAAAAAACTACTTAACACTAAAGAAGCCAAAGAGCTTATTTCTAAATTTTTGAAGGATAAATAGTATGGATGATCTTTCTCAAAAGCTTTCTTCTTTGTTAAACGATCCCGAAGGACTAGAGCAAATTAAGGGACTGGCTCAAAGCCTTATGCAAAACGAAAGCAACTCACAAGCAGAAGAAAACAATAAAGATGCGGGTGTTGATATTGCCGCAATAATGGGTATACTTAACGCTTTAAAAAACACCAACGACAAAAGCGTTGAACTGCTTTTGGCTTTAAGACCGCATTTATCGGTTGAACGTCAGCACAAAATTGATACCGCAATAAAGCTACTTAAAATTTATTCTATTTTACCACTTTTAAAAGACAGCAACATTTTAGGAGATCTTTTTTAATGACCGAGCTTGAAAGACGTGAGTTTGAGCGCCAAAAAGAATCGGCAATCAAGCAATTTAACGATACTTATAAACCAAAACCACAAACGCCAAGCCCACCAAAAACGCAAAAAGACGATATTAAAAAAGTTAAGCCAAAGGAGTCCTTTGGCCTTTCGTTTTTGCGGTTATTAAATTTTAATGAAATAAATTTAGATACCGACAAGCTTATTATTCTTGCTTTAATACTGCTGCTTTCTACAGAAAAAACCAACGAGCTACTTATTCTCGCACTTATTTATATATTGTTCTGATATTAAGCTTATATTTTTTTCAATATCATCAACAATTTTTGCGCCGGTTTTTCTTAACTCTAAAGACGCATCCTTATCTACGGTAACATCTTTAAATAAATTTAATAAACCAATACTTGCGTCGTTACATAAAAATGCGGCGGTTTCGTGCTTAAATAAACCAAAACGACGAAGCAGCATTTCTGCTGCGGAAACTCTTGTGGAATTTATTTCGGTCATTTCTAAAACGTTTTCGTTATAATAAGAAATTCTAAGGTTATTTTTATGTAAATTTGGGGTTATATCTAAAAACGCCGCGCCGCTGTTTTCAGCATACATTGTAATTTTTGAAATTTCTTCTTTTACGCTAAGCAGACTGTGCGCATCTTTGCCAACAATTTTTAATGCTTTATCTTTTAAGCTTAAATAAAGCTCACTATCCTTTAATCTTGTGGCAATAGCCGCAAACTCGCCTAATGTTTTACGGTCAATAACCCCCATATGATAAAGCACACCGTTTTTAATAACCATACCGCCATCATCGCAAACAAAGGTAATACCATGCAGAATGCGGTTAAAATAGGTTTTTACCTCGTAATAGCTTTTGTGGGTTAAAACCGCAACCTCAATGCCAACTTTAATAAAATTTTTTAGGCCTTCAATTATTTCTTCCTTAAGTGCGCCCTCTTTAACAATTGCTTCTTCATCAATAATAACAAACTTTAACATTTTTCCACCCTTAAACTCATATTATATATATTGTAACATAAATAAAAAAATAAAGCAAATTAAAAAGCACCGATTTTTCGCCCACGCCCCATAAGGAAGCATTTCCTTAAAAAGCGAAATTTTTGCACAAAAACGTGTTAAAAACACCCGATACGCGTCAGCGTTATCGGGTGTTTTCGTCTCTTTTTATACTAAAAATTTTCTTTTTAAGGTGCTTCGCAGTTTCGTAAATAGTGTAAAATTTCTTGTAATGAAGCCACAAAACGTAGAAAGGCTGTCGCCTTTCGAGGCTTTTGGCAATATTACGAGGAATTTTGCTTGAGAAACAAATACTTCCTTATGAGGCGTGGGCGTTCAAGTGCTTTGTTTTTACGCTTTATTGTTTGAGCCAAAAAGAAGTATTTTTCTTTTTGTGGCTTCTTTTATGGCCTTAACCTTTGCGTTTCTTATATCTAAATAACCTTTACCTTCTGCGAGTGCTTCACGCATGGCTCGTTCACCTGCAACACATAGGTCTGTAAAAATATTTACCTTTGCAATACCTTCACGAATGGTGTTTTTAAAGTCGTCGTCAGAGAGGCCGCTTCCACCGTGTAAAACAAGCGGTGTATCGGTTGCCGCTCTGATTTGCTTTAGGCGTTCAATATCTAATTTTGGCTTTTTAGTATATGCACCGTGTGCAGTACCAATTGCAATGGCAAGTGCATCAACACCTGTTTTTTCAATAAATTCAATAGCTTCTTGTGGGGTAGTATACATATCGTCGGTTTCCCCGTCGCCAACGTCGGCATTGCCAACGTGACCAATTTCGCCTTCAACCGTTGCGCCAAAGGAGTGAGCAATTTCAACCATTTCCTTTGTGGCGGCAATATTTTCTTCTTCGGCACCTAAAGAACCATCAAACATAATGCTTGAAAAGCCTAGGTTTAGCGCTTCTATACAGCGTTCCTTTGTTAAACCGTGGTCATAATGAAGCACCACCGGCACCTTTGCATTTTTTGCGGCATTTAACATTCCGGGAGCAATTAAAGAAAGCTCTCCGTAAGGTAAAAGCACCTCGGCTGTGCCAATAATAATTGGAGAATTTAGTTCTTCTGCGGCAGAAATAACCCCTTCAAGCATATCACTGTCTGTAGCGTTGAAAAGTCCAACTGCATAATGTTCTTTTTGTGCTTTTTTTAATATGTCGTTTAAATTTACAAGCATATTTATACCCCTATTTATATTTTTTAATAAGCTTTTCTATTTCTGTTTTGTTTTTCATACCATCGGTAGAATTGTCTGCAAAAAGGCTTTGCGCCGCAGTTCCGGCGGCAAAGGTAAGCATTTCTTCATCTGAATACTCGTTATATATGCCATAAAGAGCACCCGCGCAAAAAGCATCTCCCGCGCCAACACTACCCTTTATAAGCTCTTTTGGAATATTAAGACTGTTAACCACAGTAAACACACCGCTTTTAACGTCTAAACAAATTCCCATTTCTTTAGAATGAACAATTACCTTATCTTTAACACCGTCTTTTGCCATATAAAGCATTGCTTTTTTAACCGCATCAATATCTAAGTCACCGTTGGGCCTTCGTGCATTTATTTTATAAACTGCGGTGGCTTCAATTTCGTTAATAATTACATAATTGCAATATTTTAAAGCGGGGACAACAATTTTATTGTAATCGCCCAATGTGTCGCTAACAATGTCTATTGAAGTTTTAATTCCTTCGTCTTGAACGTATTTTAAAAACCGCGCCATACGGGTGCCATATTCGGGGTCGGCTTTATCAAACTGCTCTAAAATAAGCAGATATCCCGTATGCAATATACTGCAGTTTAACCCTTTTAAATCTATATCGTCGGGGTCAAGCTCAGCATTTGCGCCCTTAGCGTGAAAAAAGGTGCGTTCGCCGCCACTAACACTCATAACGTCCGAAAAAGAAGTAGGGGCTGTTGAAGAATATGAAATGCCACTTATATCAATACCGTGATTTTTTAGCTTCTCCACCGCAAAACGACCGTTTTCATCATTACCAACACGGGCAATAGCAGAAACGGGAAGGGTGGGGTCTATTTTTATAAGGTCCATAGCAGTATTAGAAACACAGCCGCCTATTGCCTTTTCTACCGATTCAACATAGGCCATCATACCCATTTTGGGGTAACAATCCAGATTTTTAACAAGATCAATAATAATGTTGCCCGCTACCGCAATGCCCTTTCTTTCGCCCGAAAAAAGATAATCAATAGAAACGCCGAAAAGCTTTGCAATATTAGGAAACTGGGTAATTTCAGGATATCCCTGCCCCGACTCCCACTTTGAAATGGTTTTATCACTGACACTTAACATTTCGCCAAGCTGTAATTGTGTTAAGCCTTTCGCTTTTCTTAAAGCTTTCAAGGTGGCGCCAATATTTTTACTTTCCATTTTCTTTCCCCCTTTGATTTAATTATATTGTGGGCATAGTTTCATTTCAACCTACTTATTATTATAACATAGGGTAGAATTATTGTAAATAAACCGCAATTCTCCACGATTGGTAGAATTAACACAAAAAGCACCTACAAAGCTGTAGGTGCTTATTTTTTTAAAAGACGGTGGCTTTACGCCTTGAAAACCCTTTATTTTACAGGGGATTTTGTTTTGTGAAAAATATTCACAAAACATTCTTTTTTCTAAGACACTGAACTTTTCCCTGTCTTCCCCCAGTCTTACCACAAACCCCACCGAATAATCGGTGGGGTTTATTGTTGTATATTGCAATTATATGGTAAAAGTAGTAAAATAAATAAAAATTATATTAGGAGATATTAAAATGGCATTTA
>JAZNNZ010000044.1:0-3847 GCA_045580525.1 Acutalibacteraceae bacterium | reverse complement strand
CATTAACATTAGGCAAAGCTGCGCTCGTTTTAAGCGAGATGGAGCATTTTAAACCAACTCCACCGCATTCTACAACAGCAATGGAATTATCTTTATAAATTAACTTACCATTAACAGAATGAATCATTTATCTCATCTCCCTAAATCATATCTATAAGATGAATAACTATGTGCGTGACAAATTGCAATTGCAAGTGCATCGGCAGTATCGTCGGGTTTTGGAACTTCCTTTAATTGTAAAAGTTGTCTTGTAAGCTCCATAACCTGGTGTTTATCTGCTTTACCGTAGCCTGTTACCGCAGACTTAACTTGTAACGGTGTATATTCATATATTGGTATGTTTTTATTTCTAGCAGCTAATAAAATTACTCCTCTTGCTTCTGCAACATCAATAACTGTTTTAGAGTTTGTGTTATAGTAAAGCTTTTCTATTGCCATAGCCTCCGGCTGAAAATTGTCTATAATTTGCAAAATGCTATTATAAATCATTTGAAGCCTTAACGGAAAGTCGGTTTTTGCCGGCGTTGTAACAGCAGTAAAATACACTGGTTTAAAGTTAACGTTATTATAATCTATTACGCCTACGCCAACTATCGCATAGCCAGGATCGATACCCAATATACGCACAATGCACAACTCCCCATAATAATTTAGTATATTATAACATATATATTAAATTCGTTCAATAAAAATATTAATAAATTTTTAATAAAAAATAAATAAAAATCTTGACAATTTTTGTCTATGCATTTATATTAAAATATATACGTTTACGCATCTGTGCCATTGAGCACCGTCCAAGCGGTACAACTTAGCTATTAGCTATAAATAAACTCTTTGCGGAGGTAGTACGGCAAAAGCGGTGCGGGTATCGCGCAGAGCTTAAAAAAGCTTACGCGGCACTTAGTGTCCGCAAAGGGGGATGCTTAAATGACAAACATTGTTGAATTAAAAAATATTTCAGTCGCTTTTGGGCAGGAACGTGTTTTAAACCAGTTAAATTTGTCGATAAAGGACGGAGAGTTTGTGACTTTACTGGGACCTTCGGGTTGCGGTAAAACTACTACTTTACGTATTATTGCCGGTTTTGTCACTCCTGACGAAGGCGATGTTTTATTTGATGGCAAAAGCATAAAAGAAACACCTGCACATAAACGTCAGGTTAATACTATTTTCCAAAGATATGCTCTCTTCCCGCATCTAAATGTTTATGAAAATATCGCGTTTGGATTACGAGTTAAAAAAACACCAGAAAAAGAAATTAAAGAGCGAGTTAGCGAAATTATCAAACTTGTTAATTTAGAAGGCTTTGAAAAAAGAGACATTTCTAAACTTTCGGGCGGTCAGCAACAACGTGTTGCTATTGCTCGTGCTGTTGTTAATCGTCCAAAAGTGTTGCTTTTAGATGAACCACTTGCAGCATTGGATTTAAAGCTTAGAAAAGATATGCAGGTTGAACTTAAAAACATTCAGAAATCACTAGGTATTACCTTTATTTTTGTTACACACGATCAAGAAGAAGCGTTAACTATATCAGATACAGTTGTTGTAATGAATGAAGGTATTGTTCAACAAATTGGTACTCCTAAAGATATATATAATGAGCCTGAAAATGCTTTTGTTGCTGATTTTATTGGTGAAAGTAATATTTTACCTGGTGTAATGAAATCTGACTTTTTAACTGAATTTTCGGGTGCTTCGTTCACATGTTTAGATAAAGGTTTTGACAAGGACGAGCTAGTCGA
Source organism: Acutalibacteraceae bacterium (assembly GCA_045580525.1). GTDB lineage: Bacteria > Bacillota > Clostridia > Oscillospirales > Acutalibacteraceae > UMGS1279. Next base: position 2,102 of record JAZNNZ010000044.1, on the reverse strand, counting down.
TATAGTTGTAAGACCCGAAGACGTAGATATTGTTCCACCGAGCATGGGCATGCTTGAAGGTGAAGTAACCAGTGTTACATTCTTAGGAGTTCATTATGAAATTATTGTTGATATTGGTGGCTTTAAATGGATGATTCAAACCACCGATGAACAACAGGTTGGCGATAAAGTTGGTCTATCAATTGAACCAGATGCTATTCACGTTATGAAAAAATCTAAATACTCAAATCTTTACGGAGATTATAGTAGCTTTAGTGATGAAATAGAGCCTCTTTTATTTGATAAGGAGGACGAAAATTGAAAAAAAGAACATCGGGAGTTTTAGTTTCATCACCTTATTTGATTTGGTCAATTATATTTATTGTGGTTCCTTTAGCGATGATTATGTATTATGCATTTACTGATGCTTCCGGAAATTTCACACTAAATAACATTAACGAAATTTTAAAGGTTGAAGTTTTAAACTCATTTTTAACTTCCCTGCTTTATGCTGCTATTGCTACCGCTATATCATTAGTACTTGCATATCCGTTAGCTTATTATATGTCAACAGTAAGTAAATCAGCGCAACAAACTATGGTACTTTTAGCAATGCTACCTATGTGGATGAATTTGCTTATTCGAACATATTCATTAATGCTAATATTAGAAAACAACGGTATAATAAACAACATATTAAAATTTATAGGTTTGCCTAAAGTACAACTAATTAATACGCCCGGCGCTGTTATTTTAGGTATGATTTATAACTTTTTACCTTATATGATTTTACCGATTTATTCTATTATGACAAAGTTTGATAATTCTATTTTAGAAGCAGCAAGTGACTTGGGCGCAAACGGTTTCCAAAAATTTAAAAGAATTATTTTACCAATGAGTATACCGGGTGTAGTGTCTGGTATTACAATGGTTTTTGTCCCTTGTGTAAGCACCTTCTATATTTCTCAAAAACTTGGCGGCGCTAAAACAATGCTAATTGGTGATATGATCGAGCGAAAATTCCAAGGCGAGATTAACTATAATGTAGGCGCAGCGCTATCACTCATTTTAATGGTTCTAATTTTAATTAGTATGGCGTTTATGAACCGTTATTCTGACGATGATCAGGGGGTTCTAATATGAAAAAGAGCCTTTCATTTAAAATTTATACTGCATTTTTATATTTCTTTTTATATGCCCCAATTTTTGTTATGATCTTCCTATCTTTTAATAGTGGAAAGACATCTACGGTATTTAAAGGATTCTCGTTAAAATGGTACAGAGAGTTATTTAGAGATGAAGCAACTATAGAAGCTTTGCAAAATACACTTATCATTGCTGTTTTATCTGCTATTATTGCTACAATAATTGGTACTGCTGCAGCTGTTGGCATTTATAATTACAAGCAAAAATGGTTGCGCGGCGGGGTTATGTTTGTTACGAATATACCAATGGTTAATCCTGATATCGTTACCGGCATTTCGCTAATGCTTTTGTTCATTTTTGCCGGCTCATTTTTAGGGCTATCTACTTCATTAGGTTTTGTGACTTTATTAATTGCTCATACCACCTTTAATTTGCCATACGTAATTTTATCGGTGCTACCAAAACTTAATCAAACTGATCCGCATCTGGCAGAAGCGGCACGAGATTTAGGTTGTACTCCATTTAAAGCATTTTTTAAGGTTGTTCTTCCTTCCATTACTTCGGGTATTGTAACAGGTCTTATGATGTCCTTTACTCTATCATTAGACGACTTTGTTATCAGTTATTTTACAAACGGAACATTTAATACGTTACCAATTAGAATATACTCTATGACAAAACAACGTGTAACTCCCGATATGTATGCACTTTCTACTTTGATTTTTATAACGGTACTGATATTATTGGTATTAATCAACGTCTCTCAAGCAAAATCTGAAAAAAAGAAAAATTTGGAGGTAAAGAATTGAAAAAAATTGTATCTATAGTTTTGGTCATTTCTTTATTATTAGTTATGACATCCTGTGCAGCAGGACCAGATATAGTAGTAAATTATGAAGGCGAATACACAAGAGAATTTGAAGGAATTACCCTTAATGTATTTAACTGGGGTGAATATATTTCCGACGGTTCTGAGG
>JAZNNZ010000043.1:0-4495 GCA_045580525.1 Acutalibacteraceae bacterium | reverse complement strand
ACCACCGAAGTCGAAGACAACAGATTTACAGTCTGCCCCCTTTGGCCACTCGGGAACACTCCCATATTAAGTTTTATAAAAGCAATGGAGCTGGTGGACGGACTCGAACCCCCGACCTGCTGATTACAAATCAGCTGCTCTACCAACTGAGCTACACCAGCATTGCGCAAAGTGAATTATAACATAACGAAGGGGGTTTGTCAACACATTTTTACCTTAAATTTTTATATATTTTTTTATTTTATTTTTTACCATTATTGCTCTTTTAATATAACGGTGTTATAATTTAAATTAAGAAAAAGGGGTGAAAAAAGTGAGTACGATTTTACACAAAGAAACAGGACTGTTAGTTCATAACTATAAAATTAATATTCCCGGTGTTAAGAAAAAAACAATATATCATTTTGGAGACACCCATTTAACAGAATATAATGACAAAATGCGCGAAGATGATAGGGCGTATGCCGTTCGTCGCACTGCAGAGTGGGAACGGGCGCGTATGTATTACGTAAGCGAGTATAATGAAGAGTGTAATAATGAGCAATTAAAATCTGCACGAACCCACTTTTTAAACCTTTTAAAGCTTTCCAAAACGGGCGACTGTTTTATTATGACGGGGGACATTTGTGAATATATAAACCCTGCCAATTTAGAACTTTTAGAAAATGAACTTAAAACGGTTAAAACTCCGTTTTTAGGTGTTGTGGGAAACCATGAAAATCCCGCAGGTATTCCAAACGAGCATATTTTAGCACCATTAAAAAGACCGGTAAATAGTTTAGAGTTAGAAGATATTTTTCTTATAGGTATAGACAACTCAAAAAGAGAAATAACCTATGAGCAAAACCAAGAACTTATTAGTTTATTATCATCTAAAAAGCCGATAATACTTGTTATGCACACCCCAATAATTACTGCGGAAAATGCTAAAAGCATAAAAAACGTGGAAGATTATTTTAAATTAAATCATAGCGGCGCAACTAAAGAAACAGAGCGTTTTATTGATATAATTAATAAAAGCGGCTCAAAAATAGCGGCAATTTTTGCGGGACATTTGCATTTTAAAAATAATTCGGTTTTGCCTTGCGGCGCCACACAGTATGTTGTAGGTCAAGGACTACTTGGTAATATCAATTGTTATGAAATAGGCGAATAAAAGCACCCACAGTTTTTACTGCGGGGTTTTTTATTGCTCTTTTTTATTTATTATGTTACAATTAACATATAATAAGTTTTGGTTTGGGGAAGAGTATGAGCTTTTTTGAATTGTTAAATTTATTTTTTACTCATAAAGATTTTTTACCTAGTGCCGATAAACTACCCGGCACAATTTTTACACCCCTTCATTTTATAGTTGCGGCATTTTATTTAACACTTGTTATAGTGTTGGGGCTATGGGTTTCTAAAAAGGACGAAAAAACCATAAAGAAGGTATTTTTTATTCTTTGGGTTGTAATTGTTATTTTAGAGCCTACCAAAATTTTGTGGGAGACCTTTAGTGGCAAAACCGTTTCTTTTGAAGCCGGTGGAATTTTACCGCTATATCCGTGCAGTATTTTTATGTATGCAATGCCACTTGCAATATTTGGCAATAAAAACGTAAGATATATGGGCTGTGGTTACGTTTGCACATTAGGTTTACTTGGCGGTAGCATTAACTTTTTCTACCCCGCAAACGTTTTAAATAATTATTCCTGCATTTCTTTTGCAGGTTTTCACACCCTTTTTTATCATGCGTCAATAGTTTTTTGCGCCTTTGTAATGTTAAAATCGGGGTATCATTCATATAAAACCGTCAGAAAGGCTTATCAGCTGCTGCTTCCTGCAGTACCCGCTTTGGCGGTGTCGGTAATTGCCAATATAGTTAATTTTTCACCCGTAAATTCAGACTATATGTTTTTTAAATTAAATTCATTTTTCTTTGCACCGTTAGGGGCAATATTACCCTCCGCGGTTTCGGTTATAATAGTTTATATAATTTACTTAATTATACATAGTCTACCGTATTTACCCTTTTATTTTAAAAACAAAAGGAAATGTGAAAACAATGAAAAGACAGGGGACGGTTCTGTGTCTTGAGTTGCAGTTTTTAAAAATTTAAGCACCTACAGTTTTGTAGGTGCTTTTTTATTTTTGCTTTATTAAATTTTTAAAATTTTGGTTAGTTTTTTAACTGCTTCGTCGTAGTTATTAAACTCAACAATATAATCGCAAATTTCGGCATTTTTCTTTTCATACTCAATTGCCATTAGTCTGTTTACCTTATCTTCAATTGTGGCGTTCTTTCTAAGTATTGCCCCCATAAGCAGCTTTTGGTCACGCTTTGTATAAATGGTTATAACGTTTTTAAAGTATGTTTTTAGCGACATTGCTCCGCAAATGTCCATGGTGGTCAGCACGTGTTTGCCGCTGTTTAAAATCTTTTCAATATCGCCCTTTTTAGAACCGTAACCGTGACCGGCGTACATTGTGCTTTGGCATAGTTCGCCGCTATCGCACATATTTCTGAATTCTTCAATAGAAACGTAATTATACCATTCGTTCTTTTCTGTGGCGGTGGGGTCATTGGTGGTGTAGCTAACTAATTTTTCAAACTTATCGGTTTTACCAAGCAGTTTTCTTGCAATTTTACTTTTACCGCTACCGGAAGGTCCAACAAGTACTACAACGCTGGGTTGGTTTAAATTAAGCAGGTCTGTTTTTGGGTTATAGCTTTCTGCAATAACTTCAACCAGCTTTAAAAATTCTTCATAGCTGTTAACCGCCAAACGCCCGGTGGCTTCCTGATTCCAGGGGCGGCGCATTAAAATGGGGTATTTTGCGCTGGAGTTTACAACGTTATGCATACCGTCGTCAAACAAAATATCTACGTGAATCTTTTCCTTACTTGCCCCCATATAAATATGGTCGGGCGAAATTTCAGGAAATTCTTCAAGTATACGCTTTGCGCGAATACCCATAAATTCAGGCGGAACAGCGGTAGAAATATACACCTCTGTCATTTTAGAAAGTTTTCTAACAAACTCCCTTGCGCCTTCGTAAACGGGTTGTGTTCTATAAAACTCGGGGTCTTTGAAATAGTCGTAAATACTGTCAATTCTTTTACCCGTGGGTCCCCAGGTTTCTTTTTCATAAATTGAAAGGGGTGGGTCAAAATTATACTTTTCATTTGCAAGTTTAATTGCATAAGAAGTACATTCCATTAAAACGTCGTCAATATCTAATGCTGTAGAAAGTCTATATTTTCTATTCAAACTGTTCACTTCCTTTGATTATAGTGTATTAGGTTAAAAAAGCAGCTCTCTTGTTTGATACAGAAACAAGAAAAGCTGCCACCGGTTACCTTTAATATTATTATATAAAAAAGTAGGCAAAAATGCAAGCATTTTATATATTTGCAAATGATTGCAAAATATGTTATACTAACAAAAAATATTTAAGGAGTAAAATAATGGAATTTTTAAAGCTGTTAGAAGGAATAAGAATACCATTTTTAGATACTTTGTTTTCTTTAATTACCCATTTAGGTGAAGAAACAATTTTTGTTGTCATTGGTATTATTTTTTATTGGTGCATTGAAAAGAAAAAAGGCTATTATTTATTCTTTGTTGGTCTTTTTGGTACCGTAATAAATCAATTTTTAAAGCTTTTATGCCGCATTCCGCGTCCCTGGGTGCAAGATCCAAACTTTACAATTGTTGAGTCTGCCCGTGCAGAAGCTACAGGGTATAGCTTTCCAAGCGGTCACACACAAAGCTCGGTTGGTCTTTTTGGCGGTGTAGCAAGAATAGAAAAGAACAAGATTTTAAGAATTGTTATGCTCTTGCTTTGTCTTTTAGTACCTTTTTCAAGAATGTATTTAGGTGTTCATACACCGCTTGACGTTGGAGTATCAATTGTTTTGGCGCTTGTTTTGGTTTTTGCATTTAAACCCATTGTTGACTGGGCGGTTCAAAAACCAAAAAATATGCGTATTTTAATGTATACCATTATTGGTTTAACAATAGGCTACCTGCTTTTTGTTGAGTTTTATAATTTCCCAAGTGATATTGATATGTATAACTATGAACACGGTCTTTCAAACGGATATAAAATGCTTGGTTGCTTTATGGGACTTTACGTTTCTTATGAACTAGACCATAAGTATGTTAATTTCAGCACGGAAGGCAGCTTACTTACACAGGTTTTAAAAACCGCATTAGGCTTAATTCCGCTTGTTTTAATTAAAGCGCTGTTAAAGCAACCGCTTTTAGCGTTGTGTGGTGGTCACTTTATTGCAGACGGTATTCGTTATTTCCTTATTGGAATTTTTGCAGGTATAATTTGGCCATTAACCTTCAAATTTTTTGCAAAGCTTGGCAAAAAGGCGTAATAAATAATTTTTTAAATGTTGACAGAGCAAAAAAATTAATATATAATTTTATTGGAGATTAGAGAAAAGATGCAAAAACTTTTGGGAGTATTGCATCTTTTTTATTTTTAGGAGAGAAAAATG
>JAZNNZ010000042.1:0-5451 GCA_045580525.1 Acutalibacteraceae bacterium | reverse complement strand
AATTATTAAAAGAACACGCGCCAAAATTATACGATGGCATAAGTGAAAATAAAGAAAAGCTTGAATTAAGCTATATTTCTGAATTTTCACGTGAGGTTACCGCCTCTGCTATTGAAAAAGCCTTTATAGAAAGCCGTAGTACCGATATAAAGTTAGGCTCAACCACAATTGGACCTAAAAAAGATGATATGGAAATTCTTATAAACGGTAGAGAAGCAAAAATTTACGGTTCACAAGGGCAAAGAAGAAGCGCGGCGCTTGTATTAAAGCTTACTGTAGCAGAAATTTTAAAGGGCGTTACGGGTGAAGAGCCGGTTGCTTTTTTAGATGACGTTATGAGTGAATTAGATTCTAAAAGGCAAAGTTATATTTTAAATAAGCTTTTAAACACACAGGTTTTTATTACCTGCTGTGAAAAAGAAAATTTTAAGGATATAGAAAAAGGTAAAGTCTTTTTAGTTAGGAATGGCGAATTATGTACCTCTATTTAGGACAGGAAAAGGCGGTTTTTTCTAAAGATATTGTTGGAATTTTTGATTTAGATAACTCCACCGTATCAAAAATTACAAGAGATTTCTTAACAAAAGCCGAAAAAAATAAAAAAAGCACCGTAATTTTAGGTGAAGACCTACCAAAAAGCTTTATTATAACAGATAGTGATGAAGTTATAATTTCACAAATTTCACCAAAAACTGCTAAAAAAAGATTACAAAAATAAAGGTAGTATAAAGAATAAGGAGAAAACTTAAATGGAAGAAAATAAGGTTGTTTCTCAAGTACAAGAGAGTTACGACGAGAATTCAATTCAGGTTTTAGAAGGACTGGAGGCGGTTCGTAGGCGCCCGGGTATGTATATTGGTTCAACCGGCGAACGCGGATTGCATCACCTGGTTTACGAAATTGTAGACAACTCTATTGACGAAGCATTAGCAGGTTATTGCGATTTAATTACTGTCGAACTACTTGACGACGGTGTTGTTCGTGTTACCGATAATGGTCGTGGTATTCCGGTTGGTATTAACCCACAAAAGGGTATTCCAACAGTTACGGTTGTATTTACAATTTTACACGCCGGCGGTAAATTTGGCGGCGGCGGATATAAGGTTTCAGGCGGTCTGCATGGTGTTGGTGCATCGGTTGTTAACGCACTTTCAAGCTGGTTAGAGGTTGAAGTTCACGATGGCAGCAACGTTTACCGTCAACGCTTTATAAAGGGAAAAGCCGAAAAAGATCTTGAAAAAGGCGAAGCTACTAAAAAAACAGGAACAACCGTTACCTTTAAGCCCGATCCTTCAATTTTTACAGATACTACTACCTATGATTATGATATTTTAGTAAATCGTCTACGCGAACAGGCATTTTTAAATGCGGGTATTCGCGTAAAACTAATTGATAGCCGCACAGACGTTTTTGAACCAAAGACCGATGAATTTTGTTATGAAGGCGGTATTAAAAGCTACGTAGAATATCTACTAAAAGGCATAAAGAAAGATCCGCTAAACAGCGAAGTTATTTATCTTTCGGGCTCTCAAAACGATGAAGAAGCAGAAATTGCGCTTATTTGGTCAACCGCATATGACAGCAAAATTATGTCCTTTGCAAACACTTTACATACTATTGACGGTGGTACTCACGAACAAGCCTTCCGTCAGACAGTGGCCCGTGTTGTTAATAAATACGCACACGACTTTAAAAAGCTGAAGGTTGATTCTGATAACCTAAAGGGCGACGACGTTATGGAAGGACTTGTTGCTGTTGTTTCTGTTAAGCTTTCTGATGCTCAATTTGAAAGCCAGACAAAAGCAAAATTAGGTAATACTTCAATTGGTACGTTGGTTCGCGGAATTATTAATGATAAATTATATCAATATTTAGAAGAACACCCAGTTGAAGCAAAAATTGTTATTGATAAGGCAATTGCCGCATCAAATGCGCGTGAAGCCGCACAAAAAGCAAGAGATGCTTCACGTAATAAAGCGGGTATTGGCGGAAAAACCAGAATGCCCGAAAAACTTTCTGACTGTATTTCGGATGATGCAACAAAGACCGAAATATTTATTGTCGAAGGTGACTCTGCCGGCGGCTCTGCAGTTGAAGGCAGAAACTCAACCTATCAGGCAATTTTACCACTTTGGGGTAAAATGCTTAACGTTGAAAAGGCTAGAGACGATAAGGTTTACGGTAACGATAAATTAACACCCGTTATTGTGGCTCTTGGAACCGGTATTGGCGAAAACTTCGATATTGAAAAATTAAGATACGATAAAATTGTTATTATGGCCGATGCCGACGTTGACGGTTCGCATATCAGAACACTTTTATTAACATTTTTCTTCAGATATATGCCAAGTCTTATTGAAACGGGACATATTTATCTAGCACAACCCCCGTTATTTAGAATTAGTAAGGGTAAAACCCATTTTGATGCCTTTACAGACGAAGAAAAGCAAGAATATATTGACCGACTTGGCGGCAACTGTGACGTTCAACGTTATAAAGGTCTTGGTGAAATGAACCCCGAACAATTATGGGAAACCACACTTGACCCCGAAAGAAGAACCTTCTTGCAAGTAACAATGGCAGATGCAGCTTTAGCTGACGAAACCTTTACAATGCTAATGGGTGATGAGGTTGAACCCAGAAAACAATTTATTGAAGAAAATGCGGTATTTGCTACCGATCTAGATATTTAAGGAAGGGAGAGAGATAAAAATGGCTAAACAAGAAAAGGTTTACTGGCCCGAGAGTCATGAAACAAACATTCAGCCGGTAGAAATTGTTGATGAAGTTAAAAACAGTATGCTTCAGTATGGTATGTCGGTTTTGGTTGGTCGTGCTCTTCCTGACGTACGTGACGGACTAAAGCCTGTTCACCGCAGAATTTTATATACCATGTACGAAAACGGTCTTACTCCCGATAAGGCCTACCGTAAATGCGCAGATACTGTAGGTTCAGTACTTGGTCGTTACCATCCACACGGTGACGCTTCTGTTTATGATGCAATGGTTCGTATGGCGCAAGACTTTTCATTGCGTTACCCACTTATTGACGGTCACGGTAACTTTGGTAATATAGACGGTTACCCTGCAGCTGCTTATCGTTATACAGAAAGCAAAATGAACAGACTTTCTTTACATATGCTTGATGATATTGAAAAAGACACTGTTGATTTTAGTCCTAACTATGACGACCGTTTAAAAGAACCCACCGTTTTGCCCGTACGTTTTCCACAACTGCTTGTAAACGGTTCAAGCGGTATTGCTTTTGGTATGGCTACCGAAATTCCACCACATAATCTTGGTGAAGTTATTGACGGTATGTGCCACCTTATTGATAATCCCGATGCAGAGCTTAGTGACCTTTGTGAATTTATTAAAGGTCCTGACTTCCCAACAGGCGGTATGATTATGGGCAGAAGCGGCATCAGAGCTGCTTATGCAACAGGTAAAGGCAAAATTACTGTTCGCGGTAAGGCTGAAATTGAAGAAACAAGAAACGGTTCTTACAGAATTATAATTACCGAAATTCCTTATAAGGTTAGAAAGAAAGATTTAGTTAAAAAAATCTACGATCTTGCAACCGAAAAACGTATTGAAGGTATTAGCGACGTTGTTGACTATTCTTCAAAACGTGACGGTGGTATAAGAATTATTGTTGACGTAAAAAGAGACGCCAACCCACAAATAGTTTTAAATAAACTATATTCTTATACAGAACTTCAAACTACCTTTGGAGCAAACTTAATTGCCATTGTTAAGGGTAAACCACAAATTTTAACACTAAAACAAATGTTACAAGAAAACATTGAGTTCCAGTGTGAAATTATTGAAAGAAAAACCCGCTTTGAAATGAAAAAAGCACAAGAACGTGCTCACATTTTAGAAGGCTTAAAGGTAGCTTTAGACTTTATTGATGAAGTTGTTGCTATTATTCGTGGTAGCAAAACCATACCCGAATCAAAAGAAAAGTTATCTGAACGCTTCTGTCTTGATGATGTTCAAACAACCGCTATTGTTCAAATGCAGTTAGGTAAACTTGCCGGTATGGAAAAACAAAAGGTTGAAGATGAACTAAAAGAAAAATATGCCTTTATTGAAGATTGTAAAGATATTTTAGGCAACCACGCAAGAGTTTTAGATATTGTTAAAACAGAAGCTTTGAATTTACGCGATAAATATTCTGATGACAGACGCACAGAAATTACCGCAGTAACCGGTGAAGTTGACGTGGAAGACTTAATTCCTAACGATGAATGTGTATTAACAAAGACCAAAAAAGGCTATGTTAAACGCTTAACCGCTGATACTTACGGTGTACAACACCGCGGCGGTAAAGGTATTATTGGTATGGGTACACGTGAAGAAGACTATGTTGAAACCATGTTTACCTGCCACGCACACGATTATATTATGTTATTTACAAATCTTGGTCGTGTATATAGACTAAAAGCGTATGAATTCCCTGAAGGCACCCGTGTTGGTAAGGGTATGAACGTTATAAATTTAATTCCTTTAATGGAAAACGAAGTTGTAACAGTTATTGTTCCGCTTGATAGTCTTGAAGGTGAAAAATACGTATGTATGGGTACTAAAAACGGTGTTATTAAGCGTACACCGCTTGAAGCCTTTAAGCATACAAGAAAAACAGGTGTTATTGCTATATCTCTTGATGAAGGCGACGAACTAAGCTTTGTAGATATTACCGATGGCAAAGAAGCGCTGCTTGTTGCAACTAAAGACGGTAAGGCTATCTGCTTTATGGAAGAACAAGTAAGACCTTCCGGTAGAACAAGCCGCGGTGTAAGAGCAATAAAACTTGAAGGCAGCGATGAAGTAATTGGTATGCAGGTTGGTAATCTTGAAACCAAGATTTTAACCGTTACTGAAACCGGTTACGGAAGAATTACCCCAATACTGGATTACAGACTACAATCTCGTGGCGGTAAGGGTGTAATTAACTATAAAACTGCTAAATACGGTAAGGTTGCCGCAATTATTAAGGCGGTAGAAACCGAAGATATTATTATGATTTCAGAGGGTGGCATAATAATAAGAATTCCCGTTTGCGAAATTAGTGAATTCTCTCGTCCTGCAAAGGGCGTTAAGGTAATGCGCGTTAGAGAAGGCGAAAAGGTGCTTTCGGTTGCCCGTGCAGAACACTTAGAAGAAGAGGTTTCTCATATTGAAAATGACGAAGCCGAAGATAATACAGAAAACGCCACCGAAACCGAAGAATAATGTATTTTGTGTGGCAGAATAAACTTCTGCCACATATTTTTTACTTAAATTTGGAGAAAAAATGGAATTTTATTTAAATCAAGAAGCACTTTATTATGAAAAAAAGGCTGCAAGAAAAACTGCCAATAAAATTGGTCTTGGTATTTTGTTGTTTTTAGCCTTTGAATATTTTATTTCATTTGCTTTTTCAATTTTTATAATAATTTTTCCACA
>JAZNNZ010000041.1:0-2788 GCA_045580525.1 Acutalibacteraceae bacterium | reverse complement strand
GCCACTCTAATTACATTACTGTTTTAAATGGAACAACAAAGCTTGTAAATATTACAAGTGGTAGTTTAAATGTAAGAAGTGGCGCGGGAAGCAATTACAGTAAAATTGGTAGTTTGCTAAAAGGCGAAGTTGTCATTGTACTTTCAACCATCGGCAATTGGAGCAAAATATTATATCACGGTACAAAAACCGGGTATGTAAGTAAAACTTATTTATCAGATAATATTTCTCAAAATACCGAATATAAGGCAATTTCTTTAAACGTTCCTAGCTTTAAACAAACTGACGGACGCTGGGCAAACATTAAAATTGGAACAAGCGGAAAAACAATTGCTCAAATTGGTTGCGCAACCACAGGAATCGCAATGGTAGAATCATATAGAACAAAGACAACTATCTTTCCTAACGAAATGGCTAAAAAATTAAAATACACTTCTTCGGGTAGTGTTTATTGGCCTAACGACTATACAGCAGTTACAAATAGTACCGGTTATTTAAATAAAATTTATAACGAATTAAAAAACGGTAAATGCGTACTGTTTGGCGGTAAAAATTCTTATGGTGCACAGCATTGGATTGTAATTACAGGTTATAAAGGCGGCTCTACCCTTTCAGCTTCAGGATTTACAATTAACGATCCCGGCTCAAACACAAGAACAACATTACAAAGCTTTTTAAATTCATACCCAAGATTTTACAAGTATTTTATTTATTAAAAAATAGTCACCTTCATAGGTGGCTATTTTTATTGCCAAAAAACAATTATTATGCTAAAATAAAATTGAGGTGTTGTTATGAAACTTACATTTTTAGGTGCTACACATGAAGTAACCGGTTCTTGTACACTTTTGAATGCAAACGGTAAAAATATACTTATTGATTGCGGTATGGAACAAGGGGCAGATATTTACGAGAATTGTCCCCTACCGATTTCTCCAAACGAAATTGATGCAATTTTATTAACACACGCACATATTGATCATTCAGGTAAAATTCCTGCAATGACAGCAAATGGCTTTAGCGGTCAAATTTATTCTACAAAAGCCACATATAACTTATGTGAAATTATGCTTCGCGATTCTGCTCACATTCAAGAATTTGAAGCAGAATGGAGAAACAGAAAAGCAAAACGCTCAGGAGGACCCGAGTATATTCCGCCATACACCATAAAAGACACAGAAGCTGCATTAAAACAATTTAAATATACTTCTTATAACGAAGAAATTGAAATATTTAAAGATATAAAAATTAAATTTCAGGATGCAGGTCACTTACTTGGTTCATCAAGTATTTACATAACCGTTACAGAAAATAACATTACAAAAACAATACTGTTTTCAGGTGATCTTGGAAACGTTAACCGCCCACTAATCAACGATCCCCAAAAGCCAACATCTGCTGACTACGTAATTATTGAATCAACCTACGGTGACAGAGAACATGGTGAACGACCCGACTATGTTTCACAGCTTAGCCAGATTATGCAAAGCACATTTGAAAAAGGTGGAAACTTAGTGATTCCATCTTTCGCAATTGGCAGAACTCAAGAGTTATTGTATTTAATAAGAATCATCAAAGATAACAATTTAATTACGTGTAAAAATTTTTCTGTTTATGTTGATAGTCCACTTGCGGTAGAAGCAACAAACATATATTCAAGCGGCATGAATGAATATTATGACGTTGAAACGTTGCGTATATTAGACGCTGGAATTGAACCTATAAAATTTGACAATTTAAGACTTTCGATTACTTCCGAAGATTCAAAAATGATAAATTCCGACGACCTACCAAAAGTTATAATCTCGGCATCAGGAATGTGTGAAGCGGGTCGAATTAGACATCATTTAAAACATAATTTATGGAAAGAAAATTCAACAATTTTATTTGTTGGTTATCAAGCAGAAGGTACAATTGGCAGAAAGTTAATTGATGGCGAAAAAACCGTAAAATTGTTCGGTGAAGAAATTTCTGTTAAAGCTAATATCAAACAATTAAACGGTATAAGCGGCCACGCCGATAAAACTATTATGCTTGATTGGTTAAGCGCCTTAAAAAACAAGCCTGAAATTGTTTTTATTAATCACGGTGAAGACAGCGTTTGCGACATTTTTGCCGAAACAATCAATTTGAAGTTAGGTTTTAACACCGTAGCTCCTTTTAGCGGCGACGAATACGACTTAATTACTAATGAATGCACCGCTAAGGGTAAAATAGTTAAAATTGTAAAATCGAATTATAATGCTCAAAAAACCAATTTGCTATTTGAAAAACTAAAATTAGCAGGAGCAAAAATAACAACACTTATTTCAAACTTTAAAAAGCGTCCTAATAAAGACATTGAAAAGCTAACTAAAGAATTAGATGAAATATATAATAAACACTGTTAAAAAGGAGTCCTTGTGGACTTCTTTTTAATATTTACAAACCTTCAAGCATATATATTTAAAAAATGCTATGAGGTAATATTATGAAAAAAATATTTTTGATTTTTATGAGTTTATCAATATGTTTTTTGCTTTGTTTTAGCGCAGCAGCAGTTCCGTCAACAGAGTACTATTCTAACGATATTTTGGTAAAACCCGTTATTTCGAAAGATGCAACAGAAGAAACGGAATTAAACATTAAAGCTAAAGCTTGTTTTTTATTGGAATCTAAAACAGGCACCGTTCTTTACAAAAATAACGAAGATGAAAAATTAGCTCCTGCTTCTATTACAAAAATAATGTCAATTTTATTAATAATGGAAAAATTAGAGCAGGGTTATTTTGATTTAGAAACAAAAATA
>JAZNNZ010000040.1:0-3530 GCA_045580525.1 Acutalibacteraceae bacterium | reverse complement strand
CAAGAAGAAGCCCAAAAAGAGCTAATGCTTTTAGCCGATGAGGCTATAAAAACCGATAAAATTAAAAAGGTAATATCTGTTAAAGATGATTTTAGTATGAATAATGGCAAAGTAACAATTCATAGAACCGCCAGGGTGCTTGAAGATATAGCCACACCCAAAAATATCAATATTGCGGGGTTGTCTTGATTTTTTTGAGCTTTTTGGTATAATGTATATATAAAATTAAAAGGAATTACAAAATGAAAAAAATAATAGCATTATTTTTAATATTGTTTCTTTCTTTAAATTGCTGCTTTATTAATTTTAAAGCGGTTGCTTTAAGTGGTGAAGGAACAACGCAAAATCCTTTTGTTATTTCAACCGCAGAAGAATTAAATGAAGTTAGAAATAATTTAACTGCTTGTTACGTTTTAAATAATGATATTGATTTATCAGGTGTAGAATTTTTGCCTATTGGTAACAATACTGCGCCTTTTTCCGGTGTTTTTAACGGTAACGGTAAAAAAATAACCGGACTTTATATGAATTTTGAAGGTCACGCTTATGATGTGTATATTCAAAATGATGCTGATGATAAAGATGACGATTATACAACCGGTAGTGATAGCGGCTGGACGGGAGATTATAATACAGGCGTTGCAAAACCCGAGCAAGAAGCAATTGTAAAAATTCCAAAATACATAGGTCTTTTTGGGGTTAACAGCGGTGAAATTTTTGATTTACATATTGAAAACCTTAATATTAACGTTAAGGCGCTAAATTCTGAAGTTTACGTTGGTGCTTTTTGCGGTGTAAATAAAGGCCAGGTTTATAGATGCTACTCTACTGTATCAAACATAAATTCGTTTGCCGAAAATGATTTTAGCGGCGGTATTGCGGGTAAAAATATGACCGGTAGTACTATCGGTAACAGTTTTTCTAATATAACGGTTAAAGCCAATAAAAATGCAGGTGGCATTGCGGGTGAAAATCTTGGTTATGTGGTTTGCTGTTTTTATAATGGGTTTGATATAAGCGCTCAAAACTTTGATGCCATAACCAATAATAAAGGTAACGCACAATACAATTATTATTTACAAAGCAGACTCACAAGTAACGCTGCGACTATGCTTACCGCGCGTAACTTCTCTTATGCATCATATTTTAGCGGATTTAATTTTAATAACGTTTGGCAAATCAATAACACCTTAAAACAGCCTGAATTAAAAAATAATCCCTATCCTCAAAAAGAGATGGGCATAAAGGCGTCTGTTCCCGAAATAGAAAGCATTAACGGAAAAACAATAACCTTAAAATCAGATGGCAAAATACTTTTTTCTAACGACGGTATAAATTATAGCTTAAATAATGTTTTTACACAAAACAAGGGTAGTAAAGTAAAATACTATGCCAAAAATGCAGAAACCGCAACAAGCTATTTGGGCGCCCCTTCAGATCCGTTTGAATATACCTTTACTATTATTTACGATATAAACGGGGACGAAAAACTTACCATTAAAGATATAACCGCATTAAAAAGATATTTAGCTGATTGGGAAAATGATGTAATAGAAGAAAATTTAGATATAAATGAAGATGACCGAATTAGTATTAAAGACGTTACTTATCTTAAAAGATATTTAGCAGATTGGTTTAATTAACAAAAAACACCTAACTATTAAATTAAAATTTGTTAGGTGTTTTTCATTTTTTATCTTTACTTGTAAATTTTGTTTTGATATAATAATCTAAAATATTTATTTAAAGGAATGGTTTTTGTGAGAGCAGTTATAACAGTTGTTGGTAAGGACCGCGTTGGTATACTTGCAAAGGTAAGCTCAAAATGTGCAGAATACGGTATTAATATTATTGAAGTTACCCAGTCTGTTTTACAAGAAATGTTTTGTATGATTATGCTTGGCGATATTCAAGATATTAATGTTTCTTTTGATGAGTTTTCTGAAAACCTAAAGCAAATGGGCAAAGAAATGAATATGGATATTCATTGTATGCACGAAGATATTTTTAATTCAATGCACAGAATTTAGGGTGAATTAA
Source organism: Acutalibacteraceae bacterium (assembly GCA_045580525.1). Classification (GTDB taxonomy): domain Bacteria; phylum Bacillota; class Clostridia; order Oscillospirales; family Acutalibacteraceae; genus UMGS1279. Next base: position 1,490 of record JAZNNZ010000040.1, on the reverse strand, counting down.
ATGATAAATACTAACGATATTTTAGAAACTATTTCTATGATACAAGAAGAGCATCTTGATATAAGGACGGTTACAATTGGTATTTCACTTTTAGATTGTATTGATCCCGATATTAATGCTGCTTGTAATAAGGTTTATGATAAAATAACCAAAATTGCAGAAAATCAGGTTAAGGTTTGCGATGAAATTGAACGCGAACTTGGTATTCCCATTATTAATAAGCGTATAAGCGTAACACCAATTTCAATGTTAGCGGCCGCCTGTCCTAAAGATAATCCTGTTTTATTTGCTAAAGCGCTTGAAAAAGCAAGTAATACGTTAGGTGTTAATTTTATTGGCGGTTATAGCGCACTTGTGCAAAAGGGTTTTGCTCCGGGAGACCTTAGACTTATTGAAAGCATTCCCGAAGCCCTTGCTGTTACAGACCATATTTGTTCAAGTGTAAATATTGGTTCTACAAGAGCCGGTATTAATATGGACGCCGTTAAAAAAATGGGCGAAATCGTTAAACAAACCGCAGAGCTTACTAAAGACCGCAACTGCATAGGTGCGGCAAAGCTTGTTGTATTTTGCAATGCGGTGGAAGATAATCCATTTATGGCGGGGGCATTTCATGGTGTCGGTGAAGCAGAAGCCGCAATTAACGTTGGCGTATCTGGCCCAGGCGTTGTAAGAAGTGCTTTAAAACAGCATAAGGGAGAAGATCTTTCTTCTGTTGCAGAATGCATTAAAAAGACTGCCTTTAAAATTACCAGAGTTGGTCAGTTAGTTGCAAGTAAAGCGTCGGAGCGCCTGGGAATTCCATTTGGTATTGTAGATTTATCATTAGCACCAACTCCCGCAGTAGGAGATAGTGTTGCTCATATTTTAGAAGAAATGGGACTTAAAACCTGCGGTTGTCATGGTACAACAGCAGCATTAGCGCTACTTAACGATGCGGTTAAAAAAGGCGGCGTAATGGCATCGAGCCACGTTGGCGGTCTTTCGGGTGCTTTTATACCCGTAACAGAAGATGCCGGTATGATAGCCGCCGCACAAAGCGGAATTTTAACACTGGAAAAACTAGAAGCAATGACTGCAGTTTGCAGCGTTGGTCTTGATATGATAAATATTCCGGGAGATACGCCCTCAGAAGTAATTTCGGCAATTATTGCAGACGAAGCGGCAATTGGTATGGTAAACAGTAAAACCACAGCTGTTCGTGTAATTCCCGCTATTGGCAAAAATGTAGGAGAAAGTCTTTCCTTTGGCGGCTTACTGGGTGAAGGCCCCGTAATGCCGGTTAGTACCGTTTCTCCAAAAGAATTTATCGATCGCGGCGGAAGAATTCCCGCACCGCTTCAATCTCTTAAAAATTAAACTCTTAAAAATAAAAAAAGGTTGGAACCATCGTTCCAACCTTTTGTTTTTTATAATACAGTAGTCATAAAATCGCTTAATCCGTTTACAACAAAGTAAAATACCAAACCAATAAAAGCAATAAAGCCAAG
>JAZNNZ010000039.1:0-11747 GCA_045580525.1 Acutalibacteraceae bacterium | reverse complement strand
ATAAAATCGTCTTCGCTTGAAATTACTTCGCTTCCTTCTGATTTGTCGCTACTTGTTTCTTCATTGCTTGTTTCTTCACTGTTTGCGACGGTTTCTAAAACCTCATCTGAATCATCATTAGCAGATTCGTTACTGCTGTTATTAGATTCATCAATTTCAGATTGTTCAAGCTGTGGAATGTAATTAGGATCAAACTCTGTATCTTTTAAACTGATATTAGTTAAAATATCACCATATTTTACAACCTGGTTATCTTCTAATAAAATAGCTTTTACCATCAGGTTGCTTCTATCGCCCTTTGCAAAAGAATCAGCCTGTTTTCTGGTAACGTAATAATCGTAGGTAAATCCATAAGGAATATAGTTTTGATTTTCGTAAATCTTATAGCCGCCCATTGTTTTATAGTAGGTAAAGCCATTCATTTTGCATAGTCCCATACTATCTTCAAACTGGTCGTCGGCATTTTTGCCTTCGCGGTCTAAAAGATATTTTACAGATAATAGGCTTCTTGCGGCATAACTATTGGTTGTTGGACGTGAAGCCACACCGCGTTCTTCCCCTACATACTCCCAAAATTCTGTTACGGAGGTTGGAACTATTGAATGGAAGGCGTTTATACTGTCTAAATTTAAGAACATTGCAGTATTATCTACGCCATTATAAACGTCTACACGATAATTATCACTTTCAGGTAATTCTAAATCGCTTTCAAGTAGTTGATCAATTAAAACTTCTTTTTCAGCATAAGAATGGGTTTTGCCTGTAGCAATAAACACCACACCGTAAACCATGCTGAAAACTACAATCATAGCAATTGCGGCACTACTAAACTTTTTAAAGTTTGTTTTAACGTAGGGTAAAATTACCTTTAAAGCTAAAAGACCAAGTATTGCAATAGCGGCGGTAATTATAAAACGCACAATATAAATATTGCTATTGCTATCTTGTGTATAAAGACCAAATATTATTTCTTCACCCTGTTTTTGTGGGAACAGACCAATAACCGCTGTAATAGCAAGTGTTATGCCCAGCACCCATTTATACGGTGTTTTAAATTCTATTTCTGTATCTTCAATGGCGGTTGCAGTAGCAAGACACATCATAAGTATTGGCATATAATACCAACGGGCGTAATATGCGGTATTAAACATATAAAACGCAGAGTTAAGTACCGGCACTAAAGCCATAAAGAAGCTAATACCTAATATTCTTCTTAACCAGCTTTTCTTCTTTTGCATCATTACAGCAAAAACGCCTACCATTGAAAAAACAGGAAGCCAGGCTGCAACCGATGACCATTTAACATCTGCACCCGGGAAAAATACCGGACGCGCGGGAATATCGGGCGGGAAGAAAAGACATTGGAAAATATTTAAATATATTTGCTCTCTGCCATAGGTGATGGCATCCCAGCCAAGCTGTAATTCCGAAAGACGGCTATTGTTCATTAAGGCTAAAAATGAGGGAAGTAATAATACTGCGGACATAAGCAGACCTATTACCGCTTCAAAAGCTATAACTGCAAAGCCTTTAAATGTTAGCTTATAACTGCCCGAAAGCAGACGAACAAACCAATAAATTACGGTAAAAACGACCATTCCGAAGAAGAAGAAATAGTTAACAAGAGATGACACCGCTACCATTGCGGCAAAGAATCCACGCTTATTTTCTGTAATTAAAAGCTCTAAAGACAGTAATAAAAGCGGGAAAATAATTATTGCTTCATGAAAATGGTTAAAGAATATGTTATAAACCGAAAATCCTGAAAAGGCATATAAAAGTGCACCTATTGTTGCGGCAGACGGTGTGCGTGTAAAACGACGAATAAAGCAATATGCAGTAAGGGCCGCAAGTGCAAATTTTAATATTAAAAGTGGTCCCATTAAATATGGAACAAAATTACTTGGGAAGATGAGTGTAAGTAAAAAGAAGGGTGAACCCAAAAGATAAAAGGTATATGAACCTAAAAAGTTAACACCTAAATCTGTACCAAAATCCCAGGCGGTTTCTCCGCTTAAAACAGCATCATGCGCTAATTTATAAAAAGGAATTTGCTGAACGTTAAAATCACCATAAAACAGAAAATAGCCTTCATTTAAAACCATAAACGGTACAAACAAAACAGCCGCTGTCAATAGTGCTAATAAAAAGGTTTTTAGGTACTGCTCTTTTTGATCTTTAAGTAATTCTCTTTTTTGTTGACTAAAGCTCATTTACTTCTTCCCCCTTTAATAAAAACTTAATCGAATGATAAACAGAATAAACAAAAACCGCTAAATTTAAAACCGACACAATACTCATAATGTAGGTATAATTGTTACCACCTAAAAATGAGTTGCCGTTTTGCCAATCGAACATTGGCACCGCTTGGTTTATTGTTATAATTACCGTTAGCATTAAAAACGAATTGAAAAATTCTTTTTGTTTGTAAATAATCGTTGCAATTAAAATAAAAATTAACACTGCAAACTGATATCTTTCATGCATACGGGTTGTAAACATAAAGAGTGTTTGCATAAGCACAAAGCTAAATAAAAACGGGCATTTTCTTTTTGAAACCATCATCAACACAAAAACTGCAACAAATATTAAAAGTGTTAAAAATAAGTTAAACTGTGCATAATTAAGACCAAATAAAACGCCTTTTGTTTCTTCTACCCAGTTTAAACCGAATATTCCGTAAAAGTTAAAGGCATTAAGGGTTAAATACGGATAAGAATTGCCACCATTTAAATACACTTCAAAAAATAGCATGGGACGTCCCGTGGCTATCATAAACGGTAAAAAGGTTACTAAAACCGTAAGGGCTGCGGCTCCTATTGCCATCAAGAACCTTTTTAAACCATAATTTTTATAAAGTAAATATAAAAATACCGGCGTAAAATATAAGCATTGGAATTTTGTAAGTCCCGATACTGCAAACATAACCGCTGCCATAACAGGATGCTTTTCTAAAATCCAAAACGAAAGTAAAAGCACCAAGCACATAAGACCATCGGTTTGTCCCCAAAAAGAAGAGTTGAAAATTGTTGCGGGAGAAAACAACCACATACCTGAAGCAAAAAGTGCTTCTTTTTGACCGTAGCGTTTTGTGTAAAAATAAATTGCTACACCTGCTAATACATCAAAAATAATAGGCCAGGATTTCATAAACAGCATTTGCACGTAATTATGCGCTTCTGTATTACCTACAAAGCGGTAGAAAAAACCTGTTATTGATAAAAACACCACGTAAATTGGCGGGTAATCTAAATTAATTTGCTGGTTATTATATAAATCAAAAAGACCGTTTTGACTGGCTAGTGCCCAGTTACGATACCAATAAGTATCGTAAGCATTGAAATATCCCATGCCAATTAAAAGTCTTAATAAAACAGCAAATAAGAGCATAACCATAAAAACCTTACCGTAAATAAGGCCATCTCTTTTATTTTTTAATTTTAGGTTGTTTTGCTCCATAAAAACTCCTGGTAAATATAGTTATAATTATTATAACATTATTTTATATAATAATCAATTAAGTTTTGTAAAAAAATGGCACCAAGATTTTAAAATCCCGGTGCCCAATATTAGCCTATCATATTGTTTGCGCTTAAATACTGATAAATTTTTAATCCGTGCTCTTGCTCTTCTTTTTGAATATGATTTAAAACGTTTCTCAATTTCGGCTGCGCAAATTCAAACACGCTTGTGTTATAGGTTGCAGAAACGTATTTTTCGGTAGAAAGCGCATCCTGACACAAATAGCAATTGTATTTTTTATCCTTTTCACTTAAATTCGCGTTTGTTTTTAAGGCTGAAGGACTGCTGCTGCTTTTACTTTTTGCGCCGCTATTAACCGTTGGGGTTTTACCGTCCATAATTTTTTGCACGGTTTTTAGGTGCTCCTCTTCTTTAGACTTAATACTGTTAAAAAGATTTTGTAGCTTTTTATCGGTTGCTTTTTTTGCATATTCATCATACTTATTTATGCAAAGCTGTTCTGCAGTTTTAAGGTCTTTTAAAAGAAGCTTCTCTTTTTCTGTTAATTTCATAAAAAATTCACCTCTAAATTAGTATTAGAGGTGAATTGAGTTTTATTCAAAACTAAAAAGCAGTTTTGTAAATTTCTAAGATTTCTTCAACGGAAGTATCTTTTGGGTTACCGCCGGTGCAAACGTCGTTAAATGCGTCTTTAGCTAATGCGGGAAGATCTTCTTCTTTTACACCAACTTCGTGAAGTTTTTCAGGAATGCCTACGGTTTTGCTTAATGCTTTAACTGCATCAACCGCTGCTTTTCTGTATTCAGCTTCGGTCATATTTTCGGTATTTTTTACACCCATAGCTGCGGCAATATCTCTATATTTTGTGCCGGTTGCATCAGCATTATATTCCATAACGTAAGGAAGCAAAACTGCGTTTGCAACACCGTGAGGTGTATCATACCAAGCGCCAAGTGGGTGTGCCATTGAGTGAACAATACCAAGACCTACATTACTAAAGCCCATACCTGCAATATATTGACCTAATGCCATTTGTTCACGGCCAACAGCTGTGTTTTCAACAGCTTCGGGTAAATATTTACCAATAATTTCAATTGCTTTAATATGGAACATATCGCTCATTTCCCAAGCGCCCTTTGTAATAAAGCCCTCAATAGCGTGGGTTAATGCGTCCATACCTGTAGCTGCGGTTAAGCCTTTGGGCATACTTGACATAAGCTCACTATCTACTACTGCTACAACCGGAATATCGTGTGGGTCAACGCAAACCATTTTATGCTTTGTTGCTTCATCGGTAATAACGTAGTTAATGGTTACTTCTGCAGCGGTACCTGCTGTGGTTGCTACTGCAATAACGGGGACAGATTTGTTTTTAGTATCTGCAACGCCTTCTAAAGACACAACGTCTGAGAAATCGGGGTTAGCAATAATAATACCAATTGCTTTTGCTGTATCAATTGCGCTACCGCCACCAATTGCAACGATAACTTCAGCGTTAGCATCTTTATAAGCTTGAACACCGTTTTGTACGTTAGTTACTGTTGGGTTAGCTTTAACATCGCTAAATACTGCATATTCAATATTTGCATTTTCAAGCACTTCAAAAACCTTACCTGCTACGCCGAATTTAATAAGGTCTTTATCTGTTACAACAAACGCCTTTTTAAAGCCACGTGCAATAATTTCGGTAGCAACGTTTTCACGTGCACCTGCGCCAAAATAAGAGGTCTCGTTTAAAATGAATCTGTTTGCCATAAAATTTTCTCCTTTTATTTGTTAAAATATTAACAAAGATATTATACTACCATTTTTCTTTTTTGTAAAGACCTAAAATAAAATTTATTTTATTATGCACAAAAAAACTTATTTTAAGCCAAAATCCGAAAAATTCGGAATGTATTTTTTACTAGCGGAAGAAAGGGACTGCACAAACCCATTTTCTATTCCCCTACTATACAGATGCTCTAAAACTAAATTATATTCTGCTTTTTTTACTCTGCGGTTTAAAGATGGAATTTCATTTTCTTTTATGGGTACGTATTGCATCATCAATGAAAACAAAACGTCATCTTTAAAATTGGCGGCAATATAATCAATTACCTTTTTAGTATTCTCTATAAAACCCGGCAGGACTAAATGCCTGACTATTACCCCACTTTTAATAAGTCCATCTTCAATTATGGGTTTGCCGGTTTGATTAACCATTGTATCCAACGTCTTTTTAAAAACCTCAAAATAATCTTCTGCAAAGGAAAGACTTTTTGCCAAAGAATTATCGGCATATTTAAAATCGGGCAAATAAACATCTACCTTTTTATTTAACATTTTTATTGTATCGGCTCTTTCATAGCCGCTGCTATTCCAAATTACGGGAACCCGCGGTTTTTCTACTAAAACATCACTTAAAATATGGCTGTAATGTGTAGGTGTTACAAGATTAATATTATGTGCGCCCTGATTTATTAGGTTATTAAAAATGTTTGGTAGCTCTTCTTTTTTAACCGTAACGCCATTATTAATGCTATTGCTAATATCATAATTTTGACAATACACGCACCTTAAGTTACAACCGCAAAAAAATACCGCACCCGAGCCATTTGTGCCCGAAATTACGGGCTCTTCAAAATGGTGCAGTGCGGCACGGGCAATTTTTAAGGTGTTTGTTTCTTTGCAAAAGCCCGTATTTTCTTTTCTATTAACATTACATTTTCTGGGACAAATATTACAGTTCATATTACTTTAACACTATTTTCTGTTGTTTATTATATTCTAATTTATTTGTTAATTTAACGCTGCCATCACTTAAAACAAAAACAGCATTAATATTGTTATCGTTAGCATATTTTATTCCTTCGCTATACCCCATAACCATCAAAGCGGTGGAATAAATATCTCCCAAAACTGCAGAATCCGAGATAACCGTTACAGAATCCACCCCGTTATTTGTGGGCATTCCCGTTTGGCCATCTAAAATATGATGATACAAAACATCGTCCTTTTTAAAGCATCTTTCATAATTGCCTGCGGTGGTTACCACCTTATTTTTAATAAGCAATTCTGCCGCAATTTCATTATCTGTAAAGGGCTTTTTAATGCCTACAGATTTTAAGCTGTTGCTTAAATAATATACGCTACCGCCAAAATTTAAATAGGCGGAGGTTTGGTTTTCTTGCTTTAAAATTTCAATTGCTTTTTCTAAAGCGTAGCCTTTTGCAACGCCACCTAAATCAACTAACGTGGCACCTATTAAACGAATGTCTTCGTCAGACACAATAATATTATCTAATTTTGCGGTTGCAAGAAGACTGTCTAGGTATTCTTTTGTGGGGGCTTTTTCTTCTTCAAAATCATAAAGGCTTGTAATTTGGCCTAAGGCTATATTAAACGCCCCATTTGTCTTTTTACCGTAATTTAAAGACGCCTTAATACAGTCGGTAAGAATTGGAGAATTGCGAATTGTTCTATTAAAATTTAATTTATAAAGCTCACTGTCTACACTATGAAAGCTTAAGGCTTTATCTATTTCTTCGGTGCTTTTAACAATTTTTTCAACCATTTTCTCTGAAGAAGCTTCCACCGTAATAACGGTATCCATACTAAAAAAAGTACGAGATGCCCCCATTTTACATGAGCAAAATGAGAGCATTATAATTACTATGGTTAAAAATAAGGTTAAAGGTTTATTCATCCAGCTTTAACACAGCCATAAACGCCTCTTGCGGTACTTCTACAGAACCTAACTGGCGCATACGCTTTTTGCCTTCCTTTTGTTTTTCTAATAGTTTCTTTTTACGGGTAATATCGCCACCGTAGCATTTTGCTAAAACGTCTTTACGCATAGCCTTTACGGTTTCACGGGCAATAATTTTGCCGCCAACCGCCACTTGAATTGGAACCTCAAAAAGCTGACGCGGAATATGCTCTTTTAGCTTTTCTGCAATACGTCTGGCTCTTGGGTAGGCGTTATCAGAATGAACAATAAAGGATAGCGCATCTACAACGTCACCCGTCAGCATAACGTCTAATTTTACAAGCTTTGCAGGACGGTATTCTTTAGGCTCATAGTCATAACTTGCATAACCGCGTGTGCGAGATTTTAAAGCGTCAAAAAAGTCATAAACAATTTCGCCTACGGGCATAACGTAATGTATATCTACCCTATCGCCCATATATTTAGTATCGGTATATTCGCCCCTGCGTTCCTGGCACAGTTGCATAATATCACCAATAAATTCTTTGGGACTGAAAATATGCACGTCTGCAACCGGTTCTAAAGATTCTGCTATTGTGGCAGGATCGGGGTAGTTTGTAGGGTTATCAACATCAATTTCGGTACCGTCGGTTAAACGGAATTTATATATAACGCTTGGCGCTGTAGTAACTAAATCTAAATTATATTCACGCTCTAGTCGTTCTTCAATAATTTCCATATGAAGTAGTCCTAAAAAGCCGCAACGAAAACCAAAGCCTAATGCTTTACTGGTTTCGGGTTCATATAAAAGTGATGCATCATTAAGTTGCAGCTTTTCTAATGCTTCTTTAAGGTCTTCATATCTTGCACCGTCTGCGGGGTAAATACCGCAAAAAACAACAGGATTAACCTTACGGTAACCCTTTAATGGGACATCGACAGGGTTTTGAGCGTTTGTAATGGTATCGCCCACCATGGCTTCACTGACGGTTTTAATAGATGCCGCCAGATACCCTACTTCACCCACCGTTAGTTTATCGCACGGTTCCATATATTTTGCCTTTTTGCGACCAATTTCTACCGTTAAAAATTCGGCGCCTGTGGCCATCATTTTAATGGTATCACCCTTATTTATTTCACCAGAAACAACCCTGAAGAAAACTATAACGCCTTTATAAGGATCGTAATACGAGTCAAAAATTAAAGCAGAAAAAGGTGCATCCTTTTCTCCTTTAGGTGCAGGAAGCTCTGTGACAATTTTTTCTAAAACGTCTTCAATATTTATACCGTTTTTAGCAGAAATCTGCGGTGCTTCTTCTGCAGGAATGCCAATAACATCTTCTATTTCTGCAATAACACGTTGTGGATCTGCAGAAGGTAGGTCAATTTTATTTATTACCGGCAAAAGCTCTAAATCGTTATCTATTGCTAAATAGGTGTTAGCTAAGGTTTGTGCTTCTATTCCTTGAGAGGCGTCAACAACAAGCACCGCTCCTTCACAAGCAGCTAAACTACGTGAAACCTCATAGTTAAAGTCAACGTGACCGGGTGTATCAATTAAATTAAGCTCATAGCGGTTACCGTCTTTAGCATCGTAATAAAGCGTTACCGCGTGAGATTTAATGGTAATTCCCCTTTCGCGCTCTAAATCCATACTGTCAAGCAGTTGATTTTCCATTTCGCGCTCTGCTACAGAGTTTGTAAGCTCTAACAGACGGTCAGCGAGTGTTGACTTACCATGGTCAATATGTGCAATTATGCAAAAGTTTCTAATATGCTCTAATGGAATAGACACTTAATTTCTCCTTAGTCTTTTATGCTTTGTAGTTCTACTAGTTTTTTATAAATACCGTTTTTATTAATTAGTTCATCGTGACTGCCGATTTCAGCAATTTCACCCTCGTTTAAAACGATAATACTGTCTGCCGCTTTAACGGTGGATAGTCTATGGGCAATAACAAGCATGGTTCTGCTGCCTGTAAGAGCGTTTATTGCTTGTTTAATTTGAGTTTCGGTTTCGGTATCAACCGCGCTTGTGGCTTCATCTAAAATTAATACCGAAGATTTGCTTAAAATTGAACGCGCAATTGAAATTCTTTGCTTTTGACCGCCCGACAGACGCATACCGCGTTCGCCTACGACGGTATCCCACTTTTCAGGAAGCGACATAACAAAATCATAAATACAGGCGGTTTTAGCGGCCGCTATAATTTCTTCTTCGGTAGCATCTTTACAGCCAAAGGTTATATTATCTTTAATTGTGCCATGGAATAAAAACACGTCCTGTAGCACCATGCTTATATTATCTCTTAAAGAAGAAAGGGTTATATCTTTGGTGTTTTTACCATCAAGATAAATTGCACCTTCTGTAGGATCGTAAAAACGCGGTAATAAGGCGGCTAATGTTGTTTTACCAACACCCGTTACGCCTACTACAGCATACATTTTTTTAGATTCAAGCTTAAAGTTTAGATTTTTAAGCACGGGTATATCTTCTCTATAAGAAAAGCTAACGTTTTTAAATTCAATTTCACCAGCACCTATTGGCACGTCTACGGCGTTATCGGTATCTTTAATATCAGGCTCGGTATCAAGTATTTCAAACATTCTTTCAGCACCAACAATACCCTGCTGCATATCTTCAAAAATTCTTGCAAAGGAGCTGATTGGTGTATAGAACATACTTAAATACATTAAAAAGCCGGTAATTTCACTAATACTCATTTCACCGGTTAAAGCAAAATAACCGCCAAAGCCAATAACAATAACGTTACCAAGACTTGTGAAAAAGCTGAGTGCCGGGTGGAAAAACGCCGAATACCACAATGCTTTTATAACTGCACTTGCGTGTTTGTTTGAAAGACCTGCAATTCTTGATTTCTCGTTTTCTTGTTGGTTAAAAACCTGGATTTCTTTAATGCCCGAAATATTATCTTGCAATGTTGCATTTAGTTCTGCAACGTGTTTTTGTGCCTTTCTGTGCTCACCGCGAATTCTGTGAAGTATGGGTGTGGCTAATGCTAAAAACGGAAGTGGTATACAAGTAAGCAATGCCAATTTCCAGTTATTTAAGAAAATAATTGTAGTAACACCCGCAAAGGTTAATAATGCACCGATAAGTTCAGGAATTGCGTGGGCAATAAGATGTTCAAAGTGGTTTGTATCGTGCACTATTCTTGACATAAGCTGACCTGTTTGCTTATCTGAATAGAAAGACAAAGAAAGCTTTTGCAAGTGATTATAAATTTTAACCCGCATATCACTAACAAAGCGCCAAGCCGCCACGTGAGAATAGTAGCTGTTAAAATAACGCGATACGCTTTGCACTAAATACACACCCGCTAAAACTATAGCAAGTTTAATAATATCAGTAAGTAAATTGGGGTTGCCGCTACCGTTTTCTAAAATACCGATTAAGCGTTGCATAAGAGCGGGAGCTGTTAGGTTTGCGGCGGTTATAATTAAAAGAGAGACTGTAGAAAAGGCAATATATTTCCAATATTTTCTTGCCATTTTATATAGCCTTAATAGAGTTTTCAAGTCTTCTCCCCCTTTATGTAATATATATCTATATAATTATATCAAATAAAAAGCAAATTTACAATAAAAAAATAGACTGAAAAAATCAGTCTATTTTATTTTTAAGCATTAGGCAAAAATGCACCCATATTTTTAAGTCTTGTTTTTATTTCGGTAATATTAACCGAACGGGTGTCACCCTTACAAATTGCGGCGGTCACCCCAACTGCTTGACCGGTAATAAAACAACCCGGCATAACGCGTAAAGTAGCCAACATTTCGCGGTCGGCAGAAAGCAATCTACCTGCAATTAACACGTTTTTTAAAGTTTTGGGTATTAAGCAAGAAAGGGGTATTCCATAGCTGTCGCCATCTTTATAAACAAACTTTTCGTTAAATTCTTCGTGATATTTCTGAAAGTCTTTTTTGCTGTTGGTTGCGGCGTGTAAATCCACAGGATAATGAAGTCTGCCTATTTCATCAGAAAAGGTGGCTTTTGAAATAAAATCGTTAACGTTTAAGGTATAATCCCCTTCTACGCGCACACCTTCGCGAACGCCCAGCATACTTGCGGTTGCCATAAGTTCTGCATTTTCATAACCCTTAATATAACCACGGTAATAATTTTTATATTCTTCGGCTAATTTTCTGCCCTTAATTATAGCGGCGGTTATGGCTTCTGCGTTATTTTCATCAACGTTATAAATATGACCTAAATTACCACCGGCACCCTTATTTCCGTGACGAACCATACCCGGTAAATGCATATCTAAAGTGGTAAACACACCGTCTTTATAGGCTTGTTCTAAAGCATGGTCTTCGCCATATTCAGCAGTTTCCCAATCAACGTTGCCCCATAAAGTACATAAGGTAGCCCCCATAACGCCACCGTTTTCATCTCCTCGGATGCATTTGGCAGTTGTTTTGGTAACAAGACTACCACAACCGGTGCAATCAATATATGTTTTTGCAGTTGCGGCAAAAACACCATCAGAAGATGATAATACCACTGCCTTTACAGTGTCCTTTTCCTGCAAAACATCTACAAGCTCTG
>JAZNNZ010000038.1:0-1574 GCA_045580525.1 Acutalibacteraceae bacterium | reverse complement strand
GATGAAATTGTCTTCAAGACCGCTTGGCCTCCGACTTAGCATATCAAGCAGCTTATAACCTTCTGATATATAAAGGCCCGTGTCTTTAGCGCCTTCTTCTGTAAACACGCCGCCACCAAGATTTTTGCGGCTGTCATAAATTAAAAAGGGTACGGGGTTGCGAGTATGCGTCATAATATCTAAAGGTGTTGGATGATCGGGGGCAACAAGCACTCTAAAGTCACTTCCCTTTAGGTGTTCTACTATAGGTCCTACAACCTCTTTATCAATTATTTCAATAGCCTTTACTTTGTTTTGAGCTTCACCACGATGTCCACATTCATCGGGCGCTTCCATATGTATATAAACATAGTCGTTAGTTTTTAATATTTCTTTTGCGGCTTCTGCTTTGCCTTTAAAGTTGCTATCAATATAACCTGTAGCGCCATCAAGCTTTGCCACCGTCATATTAGCATAAATGCCAATACCTTTTAATAGATCTACCGCCGAAACCACGCCGCCGCTTATTCCGTTAAGCTCTTTAAAATCTTTAATATCAGGTCTTACGCCTTCACCCCAAAACCAAGCGGAATTGGCAGGTTTTTTGCCATTTTTAATTCTCTCTAAATTAAGGGGATGATTTTCAAGTAGCTCGTAGCTTTTTTGCATAAGGGTTATAAAGGTTTGAGCTTGAGGCACTTGAGATAGATATTCACCAATTCTTTTACCGCTTATATCATGCGGTGGGGTTAATTTTAAGGGCACATTTTTTGTGTTTTTGCTAACCGTGCAATGACGGTATTGTGTACCCGTGTAAAAAGAAATAATATCGTCACCCAAGTTTTCTTGTAGGTATTTTATTAAAACGTCGGCCTCTTTAGTGCTTATATCTCCGCCGCAATAGTCCACCATATGTTTATCATAGTAATTTTCTTCATCTGAAAGTGTAACCAAATTACATCTTAAGCATAAATCGGTAGGTTCCAAATTAACGCCTATAGACGCCGCCTCTAATGGAGAACGACCGCTATAACATTCCTCTGGGTTATACCCCATAACCGAAAGGTTTGCAACGTCACTGCCCGGACTAAAGCCATCGGGCACGGTTTTTGCAAGACCAATAATGGCGGTTTTTGCAAGTGCATCAATATTTGGTTTATTGGCGGCTTCCATAGGAGTTTTATTATTAAGCTCTGCATTTTTAACGTCCGCCATACCATCTAAAAGAAAAACTACGTATTTCATAAAATTCACCGAGTTTATTATATTCTTAAATTTCAATAAAATCAAGTAATAATAATATATTTATATAAAATAATATAATATTTTTTCTTTTGAAAATTTTACTTGATTTTTGTCTGAAGTTCGTATATAATATCTATTGTTCAAAATATGAGCAGAGATGGCTGAGCTGGCCTAAGGCGCACGATTGGAAATCGTGTGTGCACTAATACTGCACCGAGGGTTCGAATCCCTCTCTCTGCGCCAGAAAAAGCGACTTGTGTCACACAAGTCACTTTTTCAATGAAATTCGCCTTTTGGCGAGTGAAATAGCTTCGCTATGAAATACGCTGCGCGTATGAAATATTTGTTTC
>JAZNNZ010000037.1:0-1731 GCA_045580525.1 Acutalibacteraceae bacterium | reverse complement strand
TCACAGAACGACATGGCTACGATCCGACTTCGGTTTTTATTATCTGATGGGTGATATTGCAAGACTACATTCTGCAGTTATTTCATATGCAAGAGATTTTATGATTGACCGTGGCTTTACCTATTGTATTCCACCATTTATGATCAGAAGTGACGTTGTAACCGGCGTTATGTCTTTTGCAGAAATGGAAGCCATGATGTATAAAATTGAAGGTGAAGACCTATATCTTATTGGTACAAGTGAACACAGTATGATTGGTAAATTTATTGATACAATTGTTCCTGAAGATACCCTGCCACAAACATTAACCAGCTATTCCCCCTGTTTTAGAAAAGAAAAGGGTGCACACGGACTTGAAGAACGTGGCGTTTATAGAATTCACCAGTTTGAAAAACAAGAAATGATTGTTGTTTGCAAACCCGAAGACAGCCCAATGTGGTTTGATAAGCTTTGGCAAAATACAGTTGATTTGTTCCGTTCTTTAGATATCCCCGTTAGAACATTAGAATGCTGCTCGGGAGATTTAGCAGACCTAAAGGTTAAATCTGTAGACGTTGAAGCTTGGAGCCCCCGTCAACAAAAATATTTTGAAGTTGGCTCTTGCTCAAATTTGGGTGATGCTCAAGCACGTCGCTTAAAAATCCGTGTTGCAGGGGAAAACGGTAAATATTTAGCACATACACTTAATAACACTGTTGTAGCGCCCCCCAGAATGCTAATTGCATTTTTAGAAAATAACCTACAAGCAGACGGTAGCGTTCTTATTCCAAAAGCCTTACAACCTTATATGGGCGGCAAAGAAAAGTTAGTTCCAACAAAATAACTAAAAAATCCCCCACTATTTTTAGTGGGGGTTAAATATGTAAAAGGTAGAAAAATGAAATATAAAATTGTTGCAAGTGATCTTGATGGCACACTTTTAAGACACGATGCTATAAGTGAAGAAAACGAAAATGCTATAAAAGAGCTTATAAATAAAGGCGTTTATTTTGTACCGGCTACGGGACGCGCTTTTGACGAGTTACCAAAACACCTAAAAGAAACCAAACTTTTTAGATATTATATTGTATCAGACGGCGCTCAAATATACGATAAAGAGAAAAATGAAATGTTTGAGTTTACTATGAACAAAGAAAAAACCAAGCAAATTTTAGATAAGCTTTTTTCTTACGATATTTGCCTTTTTGTTCATCACGATATTTATTCATATTGCGATAAAGAAAAGCACGATGCCAAAATTTATAAAAGCTATAATATGAATAAGCATTGGGTGGAATTTTCTTTAGCAAAAGAAGTGGCTGTTGAAAATCTTAAAGACTTTGTTTATTCTTTAGATGAGATTCCTTTATTCGTGCCTTTCTTTAAAAATATGGAAGATTTATTAGAGTGCAAAGCATATTTTGAAAATGATGAAGATTTGCTTGTTGCTCAAACAGACCCGCACAATTTAGAGATATTCTCAATCAGGGCGGGTAAAGGGAATGCTCTTATGCGTCTTGCCGATATTTTAGGGGTTGATAGAAAAGCAACCATTGCAGTGGGAGACAGCACTAACGATTATACTATGATAAAAATGGCAGGGCTTTCGCTTGCGGTTGATAATGCTGTAGAAGAATTAAAAGCGGTAGCCGATAAGGTTATTTGCAACTACAAAGACCATTCGGCAAAATACATTTTAGAAAACTTTATAAAATAGAAAAGTCGGGCAACGCCCACACCCCATAAGGCAGT
>JAZNNZ010000036.1:0-13574 GCA_045580525.1 Acutalibacteraceae bacterium | reverse complement strand
AATTGTCTTCCTAAGACCGCTTGGCCTCCGACTTGGCACGCCGCCAGCGTTCGTCCTGAGCCAGGATCAAACTCTCTAAAATATTCTATCTAATCAAGCTTTCGCTTGGCTAAATCATTTTAGAGCTTTTCTCGCTCATTTTTAACAGCTAGCTCTTCGCTATTTCTCTGTTTGTCCATCTCTGGATTTTTCCGTTTTCCCTATTTCTCATAGGAATTTTCGGGTCCTTTTCGTTGTTTAATTTTCAAGGTTCGAGTTAACTCACTTATCTTGAGTGAGCTTATCTATATTACCACACATAAAATAGGTTGTCAAGTAATTTTTTTCATTTTTTTAAAAAATTTTTTATAGCGCAATTTCTCTTAACCGCTTTAATATTTTCTTTTCGTTTCTTGAGACCGAAACTTGAGTCATTCCGAGCAGCTTTGCGGTATCTGATTGGGTTTTATTTTCTATATATCTTAAACGTATAAGCTGTCTTTCTAACTGTGGAAGCTTATCTAAAAGTTGCTCAACCGCTACCTTATTATATATATACTCCTCTTGTTCGTTGCTTTCAATATCAAGTTCTTTGGTTTCTCCCGATTCGTTAGAATAGCTTAAAGATGCGGGTGCTACAGACACACACATAGCTTCTGCCGCTTCTTCAACGCTTACTCCAAGTTCGTTTGCAAGTTCTGAAATATGTGGCTCACGACCGAGTGTTTGTGAAAGCTTTTCATATATAGCGGTAGCCTTTAAAGAAAGTGTTTTGAGTTCTCTTGAAACCTTTATAAGTCCGCCATCGCGAAATAGTCTTTTGATTTCTCCCATTATTACCGGAAAGGCATAGGTTGAAAAAGCAAAACCGCGTGATTCATCAAAAGCATCTGCTGCCTTTATTAAACCAACACACCCTGCTTGATACAAATCATCATATTCTATGCCTTTACCCTTAAAGCGTTTACAACAACTATGCACCAACCGTAAATTTTCAACTATTATTGCTTCTCTATCCATTTTTCGAAACGCGCATTGAAAGTTTCTTTTTCATAAGCACAGTAGTGCCTTTACCTACGACCGATTTGACTGTGAGCTTGTCCATAAAGCTTTCCATAACCGCAAAGCCAAGTCCTGCTCTTTCACTTCCGCCGGTGGTATATAGCGGTTCCATTGCTTTTTTAATGTCGGGTATACCGCAACCGCGGTCGCGAATTTTTATAACTACAGAACGGTCGTTATAAAGCTCTGTTGTTATGTATATTTTACCGATACAATTCTGATATGCATGAACTATTGAATTTGTGACTGCTTCGCTTACTGCAGTTTTAATATCGCAAAGCTCATCTATGGTTGGATCTAACTGTGCCACAAAGGAAGATACTGCAACCCTTACAAAGCTTTCGTTAAAAGAATTGGAGGTTACTGTAAGTGTAAATTTATTATTTGATTTCATTAGTTTTTTCCACCTTTCCTATTACTGCCAGGCGTTCTATACCTGCAAGTTTCATAACTTTAGTTATATGGGGTGTAGTATTGGTTATGTGTAATTCTCCACCTATATTAGAAAGCTCTTTATATCTACCCATTACTAAACCTATGCCGCTACTATCCATAAACGTTACGTCCCTGAAATCCAGCACCAACATTTCGGGAGCGGCGGCTTTTATGGACGTATCTATAATTTCGCGCATGTTACGTGCGGTATGATGGTCGATTTCACCTTCTAAATAGGCGGTTAACACCCTACCGTTAATTTCGGTTCTTACTGACATTTTATTTTTCCTCCTATAAAAAAATACAAGCCCTTATTAGTATAAGGACTTGTTAATGGAATATTTTAGTTTATTATATTGTCGGATTAAAAAAGTTTTTGGCGGTATTTCGTATTTCTGATGCTAAATAAAGCGAACCGCAAATTATTATGTCGTTACCGTTTGCATTGGCTTTAGCAATTTTTAAAGCGTCTTTGTAATTTTTAGCCGCAACGGAATTCACATATTTACTTGCGGATTTTTGCAGATTTTCGGCGGTTTCGGTTCTTGGTTGATTTAAAACCTTAACCGTTATTACAAGCGATGCATTTTGAGAAAGCGTTTTTAAAACAAATTCGGTATCTTTATCGGCCATCATACCGACAATTAAAACCGAGTTCTTTTTTATTTGTTTTGATAGTGACAATGCACCATCGGGATTATGTGCGCCATCTATATAAACACCCTTTGCTATTTCTTCCATTCTTGCGGGAATAAAGGCATTTTTTAATCCTTTTAAAATATACTCTTCCTTTATATTTAAAATTTTTAAAACATTATAAGCGGTGGCGGCGTTTTCTTGCTGATATTCACCCGTAAGTGATAAGCTGAATTTTTTATTTGTAGAAGCAACCACAACATTAGAATTTTGTTCATTTGCAACACGATTTATCTCTAAAAGTGATTCTTTTTCTTGATTTGGTGCTACTACCGTTGGAATATTCTTTTTAATAATACCCGACTTTTCAAAAGCTATTTGTTTATAAGTGTTTCCGAGTACTGCGGTATGGTCTAACGATATTTTTGTAATAACAGAAACCAGCGGTGTTATAACATTGGTGGCATCAAACCTGCCGCCCATTCCCACTTCTATAACTGCTATATCTACATTTTGTTCTTTAAAATACAAAAACATTATGGCTGTTATAAACTCAAACTCTGTTGGATGGACAGGCATACCTGCGGCAACGGTTTTTACTTTATTTACAAGTCTTGCCAGGGTGCGCTTATTTATATATGTATTATTAATTTGTATTCTTTCACGGAAATCTATTATATAAGGAGAGATATAAAGCCCCACTTTTTTACCAGATTCTATAAGGCCTTGGCTTATCATGGTGCTGGTTGAACCTTTTCCGTTAGTACCTGCAACGTGAATGCATTTAAGCTCCTTTTGTGGGTTACCGAGTAAGTTTAAAAGCTCAGAAATGCGCTCAAGCCCCGGCTTAGAGCCGAAGCGGTTAAGTGAGTGTATAAATTCGAGCGCAGTTTTATAGGTCATAATATCTCCTAAAAAATCTGCGTACCAATACGGTACGCAGAAAATACTATTTTAATTCTTCAATACTCTTTGTAAGAATTTCAATTTTTTCTAAAACCTTACTTAGTTGTTCTTTTTGTTGTGCAACAACCTGAGCCGGTGCTTTGTTAACAAAACCTGGGTTGTTAAGCTTCTTTTCAAAGAATTCTTTATCAACGTTAGCTTTTTCAAGTTCTTTATTTAGTCTTGCGCGTTCGGCTTCGAAATCTATAAGCTCATTTAAAGGAATGAACATTTTTGCACCGTCTGTAACTACACAAACCGCACCTTCTGCGCTAAAGCCTTCACCTACAGTAATATCACTTGCAGATGCTAAACGACTAAATATTTGCTTTGATGCTTCAAAAAGCTCTTTATGCTTGGTTTCAACAAGTAAAGCGGCTTTTTTGCTTGGTGGAACGTTCATTTCGTTTCTACGGTTACGAATTGCGCGAACCGCCTGCATAATAAGCTCAAAATCGTTTTCTTCTTTAGTGAAAACTAAATTTTCATTAAAGGTTGGCCAATCTGAAAGCATAATGGTTTCGCCTTCGTGTGGGATAGATTGCCATAATTCTTCTGTAACAAATGGCATAAATGGGTGTAAAAGCTTCATGGTGTTGGAGAAAACGTAAATTAAAACTGCTTTTGCGGTTTGTTTTGCCGCTTCATCTTCACCGTTAAGTCTGATTTTACAAATTTCAATATACCAATCACAGAAAACGTCCCAAATAAAGTCATAAAGCTTTGCAACCGCTAAACCTAATTCAAATTTTTCAAGATTTTCGGTTACTTCTTTTACAACGTTATTATATTGAGATAAAATCCATTTATCTTCAATTCTTAAGTTTTCAGGAATATATGGTGCTTTTTCGGTTCCGTCAAAATTCATCTGCATAAATCTTGCGGCGTTCCAAATTTTGTTTGCAAAGTTACGACTTGCTTCTACCTTTTCTGGAGAATAACGCATATCGTTACCGGGTGTATTGCCTGTAGCAAGTGTGAAACGCAATGCATCGGCACCGTATTTTTCAATTTCTTCAAGCGGATCAACACCGTTGCCCAAAGATTTTGACATTTTTCTGCCCTGGCTATCACGAACGATACCGTGGAATAATACTGTATTAAATGGAATTTGACCTGTATATTCTAATCCCGAGAATATCATACGAGATACCCAGAAGAAAATAATATCGTAACCTGTAACAAGTGTGGAAGTTGGGTAAAAATGCTTTAGTTCTTCGGTGTTTTCGGGCCAACCGAGTGTTGAGAATGGCCAAAGTGCTGAACTAAACCATGTATCAAGAGTATCTTCGTCCTGTCTTAACTTTTTGCTGCCGCATTTTGAACAAACGGTCGGTTCATCTTTACTAACGATAATTTCTCCGCAGTCTTCACAATACCAAGCAGGAATTCTGTGTCCCCACCAAAGCTGACGGGAAATACACCAGTCTTTAATATTTTCCATCCAGTTAAAATATGTTTTTTCAAAACGGGAAGGAATCATTTTAATATCGCCATTTTTAACAGCGCTTATTGCAGGAACTGCAAGTGGCTCCATTTTTACAAACCATTGTTTTGAAATGCGTGGTTCAACAACAGAATTGCAACGGTAGCAAGAACCAACGTTGTGTTTCATTGGTTCAACCTTAACTAAAAAGCCTTCCTTTTCCATATCTGCTACAACAGCCTTACGGGCTTCATAGCGATCCATTCCGCAATATTTGCCACCATTTTCGTTAATAACTGCTTCATCGGTCATAACATTAATAATGGGTAAATTATGTCTTAATCCTACTTCAAAGTCGTTAGGATCGTGCGCAGGTGTGATTTTAACAACGCCTGTACCAAAATCCATCTCAACATATTCATCGGCAACAATTGGAATTTCTCTGTTCATTAGCGGCAACATAACAGTTTTGCCAACTAAATGCTTATAACGCTCATCTTTAGGATGAACCGCAACTGCAGTATCGCCCATCATGGTTTCAGGACGGGTTGTTGCTAGTTCTAAATAACCGGTACCATCGGTTAGTGGGTATCTGAAATGCCAGAATGAACCGTCCTTTTCTTCATAGGTTACTTCGGCGTCAGAAATAGAGGTTTTACAATGTGGACACCAGTTAATAATTCTTTCCCCTCTGTAAATCAAACCCTTTTCATAAAGACGTACAAAAACTTCTTTTACAGCCTTTGAACAGCCTTCATCCATAGTAAAACGTTCACGGTCCCAGTCACAAGATGAGCCTAATTTTCTAAGCTGACTTGTAATGCGGTTTCCGTATGTGTTTTTCCACTCCCAAGCGCGTTTTAAAAAGCCTTCACGACCTAAATCTTCTTTAGTTACGCCTTCTTTACGCATTGCTTCAACAATTTTTGCTTCTGTAGCAATTGAAGCGTGGTCGGTACCAGGCATCCATAGTGTTGAATAACCCTGCATTCTTCTAAAACGAATTAAAATATCCTGTAATGTGTTATCTAACGCGTGGCCCATATGAAGCTGACCTGTGATGTTTGGTGGGGGCATAACTATCGTATAAGGCTTTTTGTCCTTTTCTACTTCTGCGTGAAAATAACCACCATCTAACCAGAATTTATAAATTCGGTCTTCCATTTCTTGTGGATTTAATGTTTTTGCAATTTCCTTTTGCATTAAGGATTCCTCCGTGCTAAAAATTACCAGGTGTAATTTTTGTAATAAAGTTTATAATAACACTGTCGGACAAAGTTTTAATATAGATTTTTAGTTTTGCCTTTTATTTTTTGTCCGATGCCGTTTTCTTTTTTGGAAAGCGGCTTTTTTATTTATAACAACGAAATTTGTTCGTTATCATTCGATGTGGGTAAGCTACCTGCCGCAGGCAGACTCTTTGTACGGTAACGGTGTGGCTTTTCTAAACCTTCACCGTTAAATGCTACTGCATCTACAACGCGTTGACCTTTTTTCTGAGTCATAACAGCTACGCCACCGTTTGCCTTTGTAGATTTTGTTTGTAATGCGGCGGTAGAAACAAGCAACATTCTTCTATTAGAAGAAGTAAGCAGCATTTCACCCTCTTCTTCAAAATGAAGAATTTTTAGTAGCTTATGCTTATCGGTATAGGCGTTTATAAGCTTTTTACGGTTTTGCTTTGTAAAGTAGCTTTGCAAATCAACCTTACTTACTCTACCGTTATCAAACACAAACAGTAGTACACCCTTATAATCTTTTGTAACTACCATACCAACAGCCTGTTCGCCTTCATCAAAGCCAAGCTTTGCGGGTATATATTCACCCAACATACTTGCTTTGCCTTCGGGCATTTCGTAGGCTTTAGTTTTATATGCTTGTTGACGGTCTGTAAAGAATATTAACTCAACATCACCCGTTGTGTCAACAGTTTGTGTAATAATATCTCCTTCTTTAAGCTTTTGCTCACCGCTCATTCTGAGTGAAAGGGGTGTAATCTTCTTAAAGTAACCGTCTTTTGTAAAGAATAGATGAATCGGCGAAGCATCTATAACCTTTTCTTCTTCAACGTAATCATCTACAGAATCGTAAATAATTTCTGTTTTTCTGTCTTTACCGTATTTTTTAATTACTTCTTCAAGCTCTTTTACAATAATTGAAGAAATTCTGCGTTTAGATTTTAGAATATCTTCCATATCTGCAATGGCTTTTTCTAATTCTTCAATTTCTGTTAAACGCTTTAAAATATATTCACGGTTTAAATGTCTTAACTTGATTTCTGCTACGTGCTCGGCTTGAATTTCGTCAATACCAAAGCCAATCATTAGGTTTGGAACAACCTCTTTTTCTTCTTCGGTTTCACGAACGATTTTTATAGCTTTATCAATATCAAGCAAGATTTTTTGTAGGCCCTTTAATAAATGAAGCTTACTTTTTGCTTTATCCAATGTAAAATAAACGCGTCTTTTTACACATTCTTCTCTAAAGGCTATCCACTCTGTTAAAATTTCTCTAACCCCCATAACCTGCGGAGAACCTGCAATAAGAACGTTGAAGTTACAAGAGAAGGTATCTTGTAAAGGGGTTAGCTTAAATAACTTTTGCATTAATTTATCGGGGTCTGCGCCTTTTTTAAGGTCAATAGTTATTTTTAAGCCCTGTAGGTCTGTTTCATCACGAATATCATTAATTTCGGTAATCTTCTTTTGCTTTACTAAATCAATTACCTTTTCAATAATAGCTTCAATGGTGGTTGACGGCGGAATTTCGGTAATATCGATGCATTTATTTACTTTATCGTAATTATAAACACCGCGGATTTTAAAGCCGCCACGACCGGTTTCGTAAATTTTGTTTATTTCTTCTTTATTGTATAAAAGCTGACCGCCCACGGGAAAATCCGGAGCTAATAAGGTTTCAGTAATATCTTCGCAGGTACCTTTAATAATGGCAATTGTTGTACGACAAACCTCTGCTAAATTAAAAGAACAGATAGTGCTTGCCATACCGGCCGCAATACCCATATTATAGTTAACTAAAATGGATGGGAAGGTTACCGGGAAAAGGGTTGGCTCTTTCATAGAACCGTCATAGTTATCAACAAAATCAACCGTATCTTTATCGATATCAGAAAAAAGTTCTGCCGAAATTGGAGCTAACTTTGCTTCTGTATAACGAGAAGCTGCATACGCCATATCTCTTGAATAGGCTTTACCAAACGAACCTTTAGACTGAACGTAGGGATGCAAAAGTGCTTCGTGACCTTCTGACATACGAACCATTGTTTCATAAATTGCGGCATCTCCATGGGGGTTAAGCTGCATTGTACGTCCAACTATATTGGCTGATTTTATATTGTTGCCCTTTAATAGTCCCATTAAATGCATGGTATATAAAAGCTTTCTGTGGGAAGGCTTAAAACCATCGATTTCCGGAATTGCACGAGAAACAATAACGCTCATAGCATAGGGCATAAAGTTGTTTTTCAAAGTTTCTGTTACCTGTTCTTCAACAACCGTACCAGCTCCTGCAATATAAGCATTAGCGTTATTCTTTTTCTTTTGTGGAACTTCTTTCTTTTTTCTTGGAGCCATTCTGTTATTTTTCTCCTTTAAGAAATATCGGCGTCATCTAAATATAAATAGCCGTTATCTTGAATATAATCTTTTCTGCCTGCTAAATTATCACCAAGCAATAAATCAAACATTTCGCTAACCTTTTCGGCGTCTTCCGGTAAAATTTTAATTAGTCTGCGGGTTTCCGGATTCATGGTTGTAAGGTTCATCATATCAGCCTGGTTTTCACCAAGACCTTTAGAACGCTGAATGGTATGCTTTGAATCCCCTATTTTTTCCATAATTTCGCGCTTTTCGTTTTCATCATAGGCAAAATAGGTCATATCTTTTGTGGTGATCTCATAAAGCGGGGTTTCTGCAATAAATACCTTGCCTTTTTCAATAAGGGTTGGCATAAGTCTATAAATCATAGTTAAAATAAGCGTTCTTATATGGAAACCGTCAACATCGGCATCGGTACATATAACAATTTTATTCCAACGAAGATTATTAAGATCAAAAGTAGAAAGGTTTTTGTTGGCTTTGCTTTTTACTTCTACACCGCAACCAAGCACCTTTAATAAATCGGTTATGATTTCACTTTTGAAGATTTTATCGTACTCAGCCTTTAAGCAGTTAAGTATTTTACCGCGAACCGGCATAATTGCCTGGAATGCTGCGTCTCTTGCCATTTTACAAGAACCTAAAGCCGAGTCACCCTCTACTATATAAAGCTCACGCTCATTTACTTCACGACTGCGGCAATCAACAAATTTTTGTACACGATTGGCCATATCGTTGTTTTTTTGTAGGGTTTTCTTTATGTTTAATCTTTCACGTTCGCTTCTCTCGCGGGAGCGCTTATTGATTAAAATTTGTTCAGCAATTTTTTCAGCTTCGGGTTTATTTTCTATGAAATAAATTTCTAAGCTGTGCTTTAAAAAGTCAGAAATTGCTTCATAAATAAATTTATTTGTAATTGCCTTTTTGGTTTGATTTTCATAAGAAACCAAGCCACCGGGAGAAAATGATGAAATTAAAATTACCAGACTTTCTTCAATATCTGAAAAGGTAATTTTACTTTCGTTTCTTTGATATTTGTTGTTTGCTTTTAAATAGTTATCAATCTGAGCGGTTACCGCATAGCGCACTGCCCTTTCGGGTGAGCCACCGTACTCTAAAAATGAAGAGTTATGATAATAATCTCTTAACTGTTTTTTGTTTGAAAATGCTAAAGCAACGTTGATTTTTACTTTATATTCGGGCTTGTCCTCACGGTCACGTCCCTTTCTTTCGCAAGACCAGAACTGTGGTGAAGTTAAAGCATCTTCTTCGATATATTCGTTTAAATAATCCTGAATACCGTTTTTATAGCAAAATTCTTTGGTTTCAAAGCGAGAACCGTGTTGCTTTTTAAATACAAACAAAAGTCCGTCATTAACAACCGCCTGACGCTTTAAAACATCAATAAAATACTCATCAGGAATTTTAATGTCGGTAAACACTTCTAAATCCGGCTTCCAACGGGTTTTAGTACCGGTGTCACGTCCTGAATATTCTTCCTTTTTAAGACCGCCAACGTTTACGCCCTTTTCAAAGTGAAGGGTGTAAAGGTAACCGTCACGCTTAACCTCTACATCCATATATTCAGATGCATACTGCGTAGCACATAGACCCAAACCGTTAAGGCCTAAAGAAAACTCATAGTTTTCGCCGTTATTGTCATACTTACCACCTGCATACATTTCGCAGTATAATAGTTCCCAGTTGTAACAATTTTCATTATTATTAAAGTCAACCGGTATACCACGGGCAAAGTCCTGCACCTCTATTGAGCCATCCTCGTAATAGGTTATGATAATCTTTTTACCATAGCCCTCTCTTGCTTCGTCGATAGAGTTTGAAATAATTTCAAATACAGAATGCTGACAACCGTCAATACCGTCAGAACCAAAAATAACCGCAGGGCGTTTACGCACCCTATCGGCTCCTTCTAACTTTTTAATGCTTTCGTTTGTGTAAGCAGTTTTTTGTGCCATATAAAAAGCATACTCCTTATACTCATAGATATATTAATTATATACTATATTTAGTGGTTTAGTCAAGTAAAAACCGACAAAACTTGTGTATTTTAGCATAAAAATAAGGCTTTTAACCTTATAAAAGTTAAAAGCCGCTGATTATAGTTTATTTTTAGGACAATTCTTAATGCACAGTCCACAAACCGAGCCGCGTCCTATATGCATATATGCCTTTTTCATATGAAACGAACACTTTTTAGCATCAAGTACGCTATCTCTTCCCTTTTCTAAAGAAAAGTTGGTACCGTAAATTGCCTTTGCTGGGCAAAGATTTTTACAAATTTCACACTCTCCGCAGTCTTCTAAAACAATATTTCTATCTGCTTTTAAAGGCATATTGGTCAGTACTGTACAAAGCCTGATTTTTGCACCATATTCTTTTGTTATTAAAAGTCCGTTTTTACCAATAAAGCCAAGTCCTGAAAGACGAGCGGCGGTTTTATGACTAAAGACTCCGCAATAGGATTCTTTTTTAGTATTAAGGCTTTGACTTGCCGCTATCGGTAAAGCCAAAAAACCTTGTTCTTCTATGGCAGAAACTACCGAAAGAGCCAATAAATCGAGCTTTGTATTAACCGTTCTGTAATGATGAAAATACATAATAGAAGGTTCGTTTTCTATGGTTTTTAAAACGGTATCTGATAGTTTATAGGCAATACTTACAGCATGGGTAAATTCGCCCATTTGTTCGGACTTGGGCAGTTCGCAAAAACCAATAAGCGCCGCACCGTTTTCTATTAAATTTTGTTTTAATTTTTCTTTAAATTCTTTATACATTTTTTACACCAAAAGCGGAATATCATCAATGTTTTTTGTATTAAAAATTATTGTATGAGCATCCTCAAAAAATTTAGCATTCAGCCCCATATTTACTGCTTTTTGCAAGAAAATACCGGCATCTTCCATTCTTGTATAACGTATTTCTACATTTATGTTTTTAGGAGCAAAAACGGGCTCTGCTTTTTTGGTTAAAGCCATCTTTACACCATTATAGATATTTTCTAAAACTGTGTCTTTATCTATAATTTCAGCCGCATTTCTACCTTTTGCTTTTTTGGTGGTAACAGTTGTAATTTTAGGTGCTAATTCTTGAATTTCTTTTAATGAAGTATCGTCACTTGAAGCAAAAATAGGCGCAAGACCGTAAAGGGCCGCTACAAAGGTATCAACCGTGTATTCACCCACCTGTTTGCCATTGATTTTTATGTACTGAATTTTAGTGGAATTATAGGTGTGTGCCAAAACGCCATTTTGTTCTCCGGCTTTCGCGTGATAACCGATAAATAAAATGGCATTAAAATTAAATTCCTTACAAAAAGACATTCTTCTTTCGGGTATTTTTTGCCATAAAATAACACGACTGTCCAAGCATTCTTTTTTTAAGTTTACGCCGGTTCCGTGGTTGTCCCACACAACCACCTTTTTAGCTCCATTTTCAAACAACGCTTTGGCAGCTGCATTTATTTCTAAATGTGCATTTTCAACCGCTTTTTCATATTCGGGCATACCGGCAGATAAGCCTTTATAGGCTTCACCAATAACACCATGAACGCCTTCTAAATCTACTGCAATTAGATACTCCATATTGCACCTGCTTTTTAATTTATATGTTTAGTATATAATATAATTTTTAAAATTTCAACAACAAAAAACCGCCCGTTTGGGCGGTTTTAAGCTTTTATTTTTTAGGCTTTTTAATTTTGTTTAACTTGGCATTTAAATCTAATAATTCTTCTTTAGTAAAGGTAATTCCTGCAGTACCCATTAAAGTGGTTAAACGAAGAACTGTAAAACCGTTCATCATTTGCATAATACCTTCGCCAAAATTGGTGTTTTCATCAATAAAACCGCCACCGGCCTGTTTAGCACCCTTCATCATTTTTGCGGCAAAGCTCATAAATAAAAGTTTGCCCTTTGTGGTTGCTAAAATATCGCCTAGTTTATCGTTAATTGAGAAATAGCCTTCAACTTCGGTAATATCAAACCAATTTAAAATTGCGCCCTTTTCGCGTAATTTATAGTCAGGATTAAATTCACTAACCTTCTTAATTACGCTTTGGTCGGTGCATTCACCTGCAACAGCTTTAAGTTCATACACACCATTATTGGGTACGTCAAAATAGAAGAAGTGGTCTTCAGCTTGTTTTGCACCTAAAGATTCGCCATTTACAAACAGTTCAACGGTAGGTTGATTAGAATAAACGGTTACCTTTGTAACGTCTTCAACTCTATCAACGTAACGCTTACCGCAGATATGAACAAACGGATCATCACTTAACCATGCTTTATATGCATAGAAGGAGTCTTTTTTGTACTTTCTATCAAAGGTTACAAGACCTTTATGGTTTTGACCGTTTTCGCCGCCTTCGTTTCTGGCGTCTGCGCCGAAGTCAAACATATTCCATACGTGTGTTGCCCACATATATTTACGGGTAAATAATTGCTTAATTAATTCTTCGTGATAATATGCTTGATATTCTTCGGTGTAGTCACCCTGTTGTGGATTGCTTGTATGCCAGTTTAAAGCTTCACAACCGTATTCACTACAGCCAATTGGAATATTGGGATACTTTTTATGGAACTTGTCAAACCAAGGACCGTTCATAGAGGTATCGCCGCCATACCAACCAAAGTAATGGTTGTAAGAAACGGTATCGGGAATTTGAATGTATTTTGCGTCCATACTGCACATAGATACAACCGCCATTGTGGTAAGACGGGTTTTATCCATTTCGTGCACAAGATTATTTAAAATATTGTGATTTTCAATTAGGTCGGGATCTGCTTCGCCGCCCATTGTAATTTCGTTTGAAAGGCCCCAAACCACAATAGATGGGTGGTTATAGTTTTGAACAATAAGCTCTTTCATTTGAGAAATTGTGTTTTCGCGGCCATTTGGCATATGTCTTGAAATATAAGGAATTTCTGCCCAGATTACAAGACCGCGTTCGTCACACAAATCATAGAAGTATTGATCGTGCTGATAGTGTGCCAAACGAATGGTTGTTGCCCCCACTTCGCATATTAAATCCATATCTTCTTCGTGGTGTTCGGGTAATAAGGCATTACCAAAGCCCCAGCGGTCTTGGTGACGAGATACGCCACGTAACGGATATTCTTCACCGTTTAAAATAAAGCCGCGTTCAGGATCAATTTCAAAGCTACGACAACCAAAACGTGTGCTGATATTATCAATAACCTGTTCATTTTCTAATAAATCAGCCTTTAAAGTATATAGATAAGGATCTTTTCTACCGTGCCATAAATGAACGTTTTCAATATCAAATTTTATTTTAGTATCGTTAGAAGTGATTTCTTTTAAAACGTTACCTTCGCTGTCAAGCACTGTAAATACAACAGTTTGACCCATTTTGCTGTTGGTTACGTAAACCTCTGCTTCAACTTCAGCGTTGTCCCCTACTACTTTAGGTGTAACCATAATACCGGGACCACCGT
>JAZNNZ010000035.1:0-10368 GCA_045580525.1 Acutalibacteraceae bacterium | reverse complement strand
TGAAGAGATATTTTTCTTATATGTTTTTTTTGAAGAACGTCCAAAATATTGTCAAATATTGAGCATATTTTCAAACATAAGAGATAATAATTTAACATTAGAGCAAATAGAACAAATTTACACAATCGTTTGTGAAGAGTGTAGTATTACCACTAATATAAAAGAAGAAATCTGGAAAATTATTTTAGAAATTGCGGAGCAACTACCGCAAAAATATTTAATGTAATGATTTAATTAAAAATAGCGGAGATTCACTCCGCTATTTTTATGCCCTAAATATGTTGTAAAAGTATGTTAAACAAGTAAAAGACAGGGGACGGTTCTATGTCTTTCCCCATCTTTAAAATTCACTCAATTTTCCTTTTTCTTATTATGCAACTATTTATTAATTTTTGCAATATGTAAATTAACACAAATTATCGCTAAATTTTCAGTTACTATGACTATTGACAAGAAAAAGCACCCAAGCTTAGGCTTGAGTGCTTTAATTTGTTTTTATTTTTAATAGTTTTCTGCGTGAACTTCGAAATAGCTCTTGGGGTGTTTGCAGGTGGGGCAAATTTCGGGTGCTTTTTTACCGATAACAAGATGTCCACAGTTGCGGCATTCCCAGATAACGGCGTCTGCCTTTTCAAATACCTTTTGCATTTCAACATTGTTTAGTAATGCTCTGTATCTTTCTTCGTGAGCCTTTTCAACAGCGGCAACCATTTTGAATTGTGCAGCTAATTCAGTAAATCCTTCTTCTTCAGCATCTTTTGCAAACTGAGCGTACATTTCGGTCCATTCATAGTTTTCGCCTTCTGCGGCAGAAACCAAGTTAGCGGCGGTATCGCCTAATCCGCCAAGTGCTTTAAACCATAACTTTGCATGTTCTTTTTCGTTTTCGGCAGTCTTTAAAAATAGCGCTGCAATTTGTTCGTAGCCTTCCTTTTTTGCAACAGAAGCAAAGTAGGTGTATTTATTTCTTGCTTCGCTCTCTCCTGAAAATGCGGTTTTTAAATTTTGTTCGGTTTTTGTTCCTTTTAGTTCCATTGTTATTTTTCCTTTCTTAATATATTTTTAATTTTTCTTTTTAACCTAAAAATAAAGTATCTTAAAAAATAAAGCTTTGTCCAAATAAGGGCGTAAGCCTTATAAGAAGGGCTACTCATATTTATATTTTTGCCCTTTCTTTCTAAAATTATAACCTTACCTAAAACGGTTATATTGGTTTCTTTTTTATAGGTGTTATCCCCCATAGCAACAAGACCGTTTTTTGTGCTTATTATGCGGTGCAATGTTAAGCTACCGTCCTTTTTTAAAAAAAGGCAGATATCGTATTTATTATAAGTATCGAATTTTTGTATTGTTACCTTATCGCGCCCATCGTAAAGCAACGGTTTCATACTATTGCCAAAGGGAGTAAAGGTAACGGTTTTTCCCGCATTTAATTTTTCTTCAATTACGGGCAGCATATCGTATAGTGAAATATTATTCGACAATTCCGGTTTTATTTAACCTTTCTAAAAAAATTTCAATATCTTTTTGTGCGGTTGCGGCATCTATTTTATATTCAGTCAGCATATTTTCAAGCAGTTGTTCTTTGGTGATTTCATTTTGCATCAGGTTAAACAAAAAGGCGCCGCTTTCATTTAAGGTTATAATACCGTCTAACGTAATATCGCCTTCTGTTGGAACCACCACAAAGCTGTCTGCAATGCCACGAAGTGTGTAACCGTTTTTAATTTTCATAAACTAAAACTCCGCTATTGTGATATTTAATATTTCAATGTCGTGAACAGGTTTGTCCATCATACCAACCTTAGTAGAAGCAATTCTTTCTACGGTGTCCATGCCATCCATAACCTGGCCAAACACTGTATGCTTATAATCAAGCCAGGGTGTGCCGCCAAAGGCTTTATAATCTTCCTGGCAATCTTTAGGATATGCATTTTCAAGCTCTTTCATCTGTTCCAGCATTCCGTCAGGGCAAGAAGATGCTTCAACAATAAAGAACTGGCTACCGTTTGTGCTAGGTCCCGCGTTTGCCATTGATAACGCACCGCGAATATTGTGTAAAAGCGGTGTAAACTCATCTTCAAAGGGCGCACCGTAAATACTTTCGCCGCCGCGACCGGTTCCTGTGGGATCTCCCCCTTGAATCATAAAATCTTTAATTACTCTGTGAAAAATAATTCCGTTGTAATATTCGTTTTTTGCGTGGGTAACAAAGTTTTCAACCGTTTTGGGTGCTTCTTTTTTAAATAGTTTTAGGGTAATATCTCCCATATTGGTTGAAATAACTGCATATAAATCGCCCTTTTTAAGCGGTTTTGTTTGATAAGACATAAGCTATAACTCCTTAAATATCATATTTTAATATTATAACCAAAATAGTTTTTTGTCAACATTAGGTTGCGCTGAACAAATTAAATTGTTATAATAAATTCATAATATAAAGGGGGAAAGCGTTATGAAAAAAGCAGACGTTATTTTAATTGCTTGTATTTTAACGGTAAGCATTATTTGCTTTTTGTTTTTTAGTTTTCTTTCTCCTTTGGGTAATACCGCAAAAATATATATAAAAAACGAGCTTACAGAAGAGCTTCCGCTAAACCAAAATATCACCAAAACCTATAAAACCGATAAAGGCTATAATACCGTAAAAATTGAAAACGGTTTTGTTTTTGTGGAAGTGGCCGACTGTAAAAATCAGGTTTGCGTTAAAAAGGGTAAAATTGCCCGTAAGGGTGAAACCATTGCCTGTACGCCCCACCTATTGTTAGTGGAGGTGCAGTAATGAGTAAAAAAGTAACCCTTTACTCCGCATTTTTGGTATTAGCACTAGCTTTAAGCTATTTTGAAAGCTTTATAAGGTTTGATTTTATTGCGCCCGGCATTAAGCTTGGCTTTGCAAATTTGGCGGTATTAATTTTAATTTACAAAAAAGATTATTTTGGCGCTATATTAGTAAATCTAGCAAGAATTATTCTTTCGTGTTTGCTTTTTTCCGGATTTAACACCTTTATTTACAGTATTTTAGGTGCGGCGCTTTCTTTAATTGCAATGATTTTGTTTAAAAAAATTAAGGTTTTTTCTATAATTGCGGTATCGGTTATAGGGGCAATTATGCACAATATCGGTCAGCTTATTGCGGCTTTAATTTTTATGCCCATAAGCGTATTTTATTATCTGCCCGTGCTTATAATTTCTGCCTGTATAACCGGCAGCATAATGGGCGTTATTTCTAAAGTTTTAATAGACAGATTAAAGGGGGTTATATAATGTGCGGTTACGTTGGTTTTACCAATAAAATTGACAACGCCGAAACGGTGCTTAAAAATATGATGGACGAAATAAAGCACCGCGGACCCGACGATGAAGGGCAGTATATTGATTCTTTTGTGGCAATGGGATTCAGAAGACTTTCGATTGTTGATATAGAAACCAGCCATCAGCCACTTTTTAGTGAAGATGGTGCACTTGTTTTAACCTTTAACGGAGAAATTTATAACTTTAAAGAGCTGCGCGAAGAACTAATAAAACTGGGACACACCTTTAAAACCAATGGCGACGGTGAAGTACTTATTCACGGTTACGAAGAATATGGCACCAAAGTTGTAAACCACCTGCGCGGTATGTTCAGCTTTGTAATTTTTGATAAAAACAAAAATCAGCTTTTTGGCGCAAGAGATATGTTTGGCATAAAGCCGCTATATTATGCAATTATGGAAGATAGCTTTTTGTTTGGTTCGGAAATTAAGGCTTTTTTACACCACCCACGCTTTAAAAAGGAGCTCAACGAAAAGATTTTAGCGCATTATTTATCTTTTCAGTACAGTCCTTTGCAAGAAACCTTTTTTAAAAACGTTTTTAAGCTTTTACCGGGACACAGTTTTATTTTTAAAGACGGTAATTTTTCAACCGAACGTTATTTTGAGCCAAAATTTGAAGTAGCAGAAATGACGCTTACGCAAGCGGCAGAAAAAACCGAAGAAGTTATGCGCGAATCTGTACAAGCGCACAAAATTTCCGACGTTGAAGTGGGTTCTTTCCTTTCAAGCGGCATAGATTCAAGCTACATTGCTTCTCTTGCAAAGGTAGATAAAACCTTTACGGTTGGCTTTGAAGGTAAAAAGTATAACGAAATTGACTATGCTAAAGAGTTTGCAAAATCTATAAACACCAAGCATATTTCAAAGGTTATTTCTGCAGATGAGTATTTTGAAAAGTTCCCTAGTATTCAATATTATATGGACGAGCCACTTGCAGACCCCGCGGCAATTGCTTTATATTTTGTAGCAGAACTAGCATCTAATCACGTTAAGGTTGTGCTTTCCGGAGAAGGTGCAGACGAGCTGTTTGGCGGTTACAACGTTTACAAAGAACCCTTTACTGCGGTTTCTTATAATAAAATCCCATTTTTTATAAGAAGAATTATTGGTGCGGTAGCTTCTCTTTTTCCAAAGGTACGCGGCTTTAACTTTTTAATAAGACGCGGTAAAAAGATTTCGCAATGGTTTATTGGCGGCGCCAACATTTTTAGCGAAAAAGAACGCAACGCAATACTTAAAAAAGGTATACGCGCTTCTTCACCCGAAAAGGTTTGCCGCAAATACTACATAAAAAGCAAAAATTACGATACCGCTACGCGTATGCAGTATCTTGATATTAATATGTGGCTTATGGGCGATATTTTATTAAAGGCCGATAAAACCAGTATGGCAAACAGTCTGGAGCTTAGGGTTCCCTTTTTAGACAAAAAGGTAGCGGAATTAGCCTTTAGTCTGCCAACACACTGCCGCGTAGATGCTGCCACCACCAAAAAAGCGCTACGCGCGGCGGCAAAAAAGAGTATTTTAGAATTTACCGCCAATAAAGACAAGCTGGGCTTTCCTGTGCCCATTCGCGTGTGGCTTAAAGAAGAAAAGTATTATAATAAAGTAAAACAAGTATTTTTAAGTGAAGAAGCAAAGCTGTTTTTTAAACCTAAAAAGCTTGTTAAAATGCTTGATCTTCACAAAAAGGGCAAAAAAGATTTATCGCGCAAGATATGGGCGGTATATACATTTTTGGTGTGGTATGATGAATTCTTTGTAAAGAGATAGTATAGATCTTCGAAGCCGACACCTTACCTCTTACTTATTACTTCAAAAAATCCCCTCGAGTAAAAACTCGAAGGGATTTTTTTACTGTAGCCGAAATGGTTTTCGGCGCCT
The DNA here is from genome assembly GCA_045580525.1 of Acutalibacteraceae bacterium. Lineage (GTDB taxonomy): Bacteria > Bacillota > Clostridia > Oscillospirales > Acutalibacteraceae > UMGS1279. Next base: position 5,167 of record JAZNNZ010000035.1, on the reverse strand, counting down.
TGGGTAAATTTAGGGTTCTAAAGACTCGTTTTCTAAATAGGTCTTTAGCTCTTCTTTTGATAAATTTTTATAGTCCTGCATGGTAAAATCGGTATATTTTAAGGTTAAGGTAAGGCCATCAAGCTTAATATCTTCATACATAACCTTACTTGCGTGTTCGTTTAAATTTAAAAAGGTATCATAGGCGGTTTTAGCAGTGCCCTCATCACGGCATTCTCTGGTTAAAACAGCATTATCAAGTCTGCCATCTTTATAAGAAAAAACAATTTCGGTGCTGTCACCATAATAATAAAAGCTGTGAACCACCGTTTCACCAACAATTTCAACCTTATTGGTTTTTACAATCGCAGAGCTATACCCGCTGTTGTTGCTTGGTTGTTTGCGTGACGGTGTTTTGGTTGTTTCATCATTCTCTTTGCCGCAAGACACAAAGCAAAGGCCCATTACAAGAGCCAACAATACAGCAATTATAGATATTAACGCCTTTTTCATAATTATCACCAAGAAAATAATATCACATATACAATAAAAAGTCAAAACCGCTTTTAAGCTTAATATTTTTACGCTTTTTAGTGTTATTTTAGGCTTGTCTTTTGAATATTCTTATGATAATATAATGGTATCTAGGGTGGCTTTTGCCACAAAACGAAAAATGTTTGGAAGTGTTTTTATGCATTTAAAGGTAGTTCCTACCACCTGTATGGAAAAAAATATTTTAGACCGTGAGCCTTATTCTTCACCGCTACTAAATAAGCAAAGCATTTTAAAAAATGAAACCTTTGCTTTTCAGGTAGCATTAAAGGTTGATTTATATGTTAGCCCCATGCTTTCTCAAGAGCTTATTACCCCAAAGGTTGTAAAGGGTGACGGTGATATTAAGGTTTATAACGTTATTAACGTGCCTTCCATGCTTTCACGCTTAAACCGTATTGACGGTGGCTATGAAGATAACGGTAGACCAGGTCTTTACCCCGATGCACTTCATTTAATGAATGATGGCGACAAGCTTGTTGTAAGCAGCGTTTATTGGTCAAGCATTTACGTTGAGTTTACACCGAACGAAAAAACCAAAATCGGCAATAACGAAATTACGGTTGAGTTTTATAAAGATGATGAAAAATTAGGGGACGCTACCGTTACTGTTAAGGTTATTGACGCAGAACTTCCTGCACTTACAATTAATAACGGTCAATGGTTCCATTGCGATGCTTTATCATCTTACTATGGCGTTGAGCCGCTAAGTGAAGAACATTGGGAAATTATTGAAAACTACGTAAAATTCTATTCAGAACACGAATATAACGTTATTTTAACCCCAATTATTACCCCTATGATTGACACCTTAAAAGGTGGCGAAAGAGCAACCGTTCAGCTTGTTGACGTTATTTTAGAAAATGGCGAATATTCTTTTAAGTTTGATAAATTAAAACGCTGGGTTGATATGTGCCGCAAATATGGCATTAATAAATTTGAAATGCCACCGCTATTCTCTCAACACGGTGCAAAGCAAACTCCAAAGGTAGTGGCTACTATAGATGGAGAATTTAAAAAGCTATTCTTCTGGGACGACGTAGTTCCCGGCGGCAGATATAATCAATTCTTAGATAAATTCTTACCTGCACTTTCAGAATTTATTGATAAAGAAGAAATGGTTCCCTATTTCCATCTTTCTGATGAACCTATGCCATACCAGATGGAAGACTATAAAATTGCTCACGCAATGGTTTACCCACACCTTTCTAAATATCGTTTTGTTGAAGCTTGTTCCGATAACGATTTTTATAAAGAGGGGGTTATGGACATTGCAGTAACAGCGGTTGAACACGTTAGAGATTTTTATGACATTGATTGTAAAGATTATTGGGTTTACCACTGTAACGGTCACTACTACGAAGTACCAAACCGTTTTCTTTCAATGAAACAAAGCCGCAACAGAATTTTAGGTCCATTAATTTATAAGTTTGATATTACAGGCTTCTTAACCTGGGGCTTTAACTTCTGGTTTGCAACAAAGGCCGCTTACCCAATTGACCCCTATAAAACCGCCGACTGCGACGGTTGGTTCCCCGGTGGCGACGCATTCTCGGTTTACCCCGGTAAAGACAAAAACTGTATTCCTTCAATTCGTTTAAAGGTATTTTTAATGGCTTTACAAGACCATAGACTTTGTAAATTGCTTGAAAGCTATATTGGCAAAGAAGAAGTTGTTAAAATTTTAGACGAAAACATTAAAGGCCCAGACGGTAACGGTATGGAATTTTATCAATACCCGTTTGATAACGATTATATGATTGATTTAAGAATGCGCCTGAACGCCGAACTTGAAAAACATATAAATAAATAAAACAAAGCACCTACAAAACTGTAGGTGCTTTTGTTTTAATATAATGGATACCTTTCGGGTGCAAAGATGTAATACAACAAATAAATTGCATCGCGGTCGTTTACAATTCCATCGCCATTAAAATCACATTCTTGATTAACAGGATAACCCTCAGGATCAAAGGTGTGATAAAGCAAATGAATTGCATCGCGGTCGGTTATTCCTTCAACGCCGTCAATATCGCCTAATTGATATGTTGGACGTTCGGGAACTTCTCTAACTTCGCCACAATCGTTACAATCGGCATCATATTCATCATCGTATGAGTGTTCTATTTCTCTAATAAAACCACATTCATTGCAGCTTGTATCACAAGAATGGTCAAATGTATGTTCTTGTGGCACGCGCGTCTTTCCACACAAATTGCAATCTGAATCACAATTATTTTCATATAAGTGTGGTGCTTTGCGCGATTCAAAGCAAATATCACACTCATTATCGCAAGCATTCGTAAATGTGTGTTCTACTGTGCGAATAAGCCCACAAACGTTGCAGTCGGCATCGCAGGAATTCGTATATTTATGTTCATACGGAACACGAACTTCGTAACATAAATTACAATCAGCATCGCAGTTGTTGGTGTATGTGTGAGCAGGTGTATTTTCCCTTATCTTATAACAAACGTTGCATATTGCATCGCAATTGCTCGAATATTCATGGTCCGGCACTGTGCGTTCAGCCTGGCAAACATTACAAAAAGCATCACAAACGTTATCATATACGTGGTCAGGAACTGCGCGGGTTTCTCCGCAAACGTTACAAATTTTATCGCAATTATTATCATATACGTGTGCTGAGGGTGTGCGTTCAAATTCGCAAGAATCACAATATGCATCACAAGCGTTAGTATATTTATGGTCGCCTATTTCACGCTTGTCACTACACAAATTACAGGTGTCATCGCAATCATTATCGTATTTATGTGGTGCTTCTCTAAATTCTCCACAATCGTTACAGTCTTTGTCGCAATCGCTTTCATACGTGTGTTCAATGTTTCTTGTGTAACCACAAAAGTTGCACTCGGAGTCGCAAGTATTATCGTATACGTGGTCAGGAACTGAGCGGGTTTCTCCGCAAACGTTACAAGTCTTATCGCAATTATTATCATATACGTGTGCAGAAGGTGTGCGCTCAAAACCGCAATAATCACAATATGCATCGCAAGCGTTAGTATATTTATGGCCGTCTACTTCACGCTCTGCCGAACACAAATTACAGGTGTCATCACATTCATTATCGTATTTATGTGGTGCTTTTCTAAATGCTCCGCAAACGTTACAGTCACGGTCGCATTCGTCTCTATAAGTGTGCTCTGTAGTACCTATGCAAGAATTATAATGCCAGGTAGCGTCGGTTAATTCGCTATTGTATGAACCAATACTAATATTGTTTCTTTCCTTTTCGCTTCCTAGATACCATACGTCCGTAAGGCTATTGCAATAATAAAACGCTTCCGCACCAATGCTTGTTACACTATCGGGTATTGTTATGCTTGTTAGGCTATCGCAATAACAAAACGCAGAAGAACCAATGCTTGTTACACTATTCCCGATTGTTATGCTTGTTAGGCTATCGCAATTATAAAACGCACCCTTACCAATGCTTGTTACACTATCTGGTATTGTTATGCTTGTTAGGCTATCGCAATCATAAAACGCACGATCACCCATGCTTATTACACTATCTGGTATTGTTATGCTTGTTAGGTTATCACAACCATAAAACGCATAATCACCAATGCTTGTTACACTATCCCCGATTGTTATGTTTGTTAGGCTAGAACACCCAGAAAACGCATAATCACCCATGCTTGTTACACTATCTGGTATTGTTATGCTTGCAAGGCTATAGCATTCAGAAAACGCATTATTACCAATACTTGTTACACTGTTCCCGATTGTTATGCTTGTAAGGCTTGTGCAATCATCAAACGCATAATCACCAATACTAGTTACACTATCCGGTATTGTTATGCTTGTTAGGCTAGAGCAACCAGAAAACGCGTCATAACAAATGCTTGTTACACTATTGGGTATTGTTATGCTTGTTAGGCTAGAGCAACTAGAAAACGCATAAGTACCAATGCTTGTTACACCGTTTTCAATAATAACGCTTGTTATTACTTTTTCCCAGGGTGCCGGCGAAGAAGATGAAGAATTTGTGTAATCAGCCATTGCACCATTACCGCTAATAGTTAAAACGGTGCCATTAAGCGTCCATGTGCAATCGCCTGATACACCTGAGGTAATATAATACCAGGTAGCATTAGTTAAATCGTCATTATTTGAACCAATGCTAATATTGTTTCTTTCCTTTTTGCTTCCTAAATACCACACGTCTGTAAGGCTATTGCAATTAGAAAATGCATACTCACTAATGCTTGTTACGCTAGTTGGTATTGTTATGCTTGTAAGGCTTTGGCAACTAGAAAACGCAGAATGACCAATGCTTGTTACACTATCTGGTATTATTGTGTTTTTGCAACCCGCTATTAATGTGTTGGTGCCGGTTTTTATTATTGCATTGCAATTATCTCTGCTATCATAAACCGGGTTGTTTTCATCAACAACTATTTGTGATAAATTTGAGCTCCAAGAAAAAACTCCTCTACCAATACTTGTTACACTATCTGATATTGTTGCGTTTGTAAGGCTATCGCAAGAATAAAACGCATGATCACCAATGCTTGTTACACTATTGGGTATTGTTATGCTTGTTAGGCTATCGCAAGAATAACACGCCTCATCACCAATGCTTGTTACACTATTGGGTATTGTTATGCTT
>JAZNNZ010000034.1:0-1673 GCA_045580525.1 Acutalibacteraceae bacterium | reverse complement strand
ATATTAGTTACGATTGTTGATCATATCAAAGATATCGGTATATGTGCCATCATCTTCATCAGATTCTGTGCTTAAAATATCGATAAACTTAGAGTCGCCGGTCTTTTTCTTGTCTTTGCCTAAACCGGTTGCAACAACAGTGATACGAACTGTATCTTCAAGATTTTCGTCAAGTTGAACACCCCAGATAATGTTTGCATCATCATGAGCCATTTCTTTAACGATGTCAGCTGCAAGAGTAACTTCTTCAAGACCAATATCTTCACTAGCAGTAATGCTGATGATAACACCACTTGCATTTTCCATAGAGGTTTCGATAAGTGGGCTGGAAATAGCTGCGCGAGCTGCTTGTTCTGCCTTTTCACGACCTGTAGCAACACCAACACCCATGTGTGCGCAACCGCTATCAGACATAATAGCTGTAACGTCAGCAAAGTCAAGGTTAATTAGAGATGTTACGTTAACTAGTTCGGAAATGGATTGAACACCTTGACGTAGAACGTCGTCGGCGATTTCGAAAGCGTTCTTTAATGTAATCTTTTCTGTAGAAACGAATTTTAGACGTTCGTTAGGAATGATAATTAAGCTATCTACATGTTCGCTAAGTGCAGCGATACCTGCTTCAGCTTGTTCCATTCTGCGTTTACCTTCAAAACCGAAAGGCTTTGTAACGATACCTACAGTTAGAATACCTAATTCTTTAGCAATTTGTGCAACTACAGGAGCAGCACCTGTACCGGTACCACCGCCCATACCTGCGGTAATGAATACCATATCAGCTTCACGAATAGCTGCGGTAATTTCTTCTCTTGTTTCGTCAGCAGCTGCTTGACCTTTTGCAGGGTCTGCGCCAGCGCCTTGGCCTTTAGTAGCCTTTTCACCAATTTGGATTTTTTGTGTAGCTTTTGATTGGTATAGAGCAGCTCTATCAGTGTTAATTGCAACAAATTCAACGCCGCGTACGCCTGCGTCAACCATGCGGTTAATAGCGTTACCGCCGCCGCCACCTACACCTATAACTTTAATTTCAACAATGCGATCTTCTGATACTTCAAATGGCATTTTTTTCATCCTTCCAATTTCTTGATTATTTTAAACTGAGAACATACTAATATACATTAACTATTTTAGCACGAATAATCTCAAATTTCAACATATTTATTAAAAAATTTTAACTTTTTTGTAAGATTTTTTTAACTTTTTTGTCAGTTTTCTGTATTTACAAAGTAGCCTTTGGGATTTGATCGAGTCCAATTGCTTAAATCGATGCTTCCTTTTGCGGTTTCTTCTATATTAGAAAGCATACCTTTTAGGTACATTATTTTATAATCCAAGTCTTCTGCGGTGCCAAAATTTACGGTTATTCCGTTTTTTACGGTTGCTTTAAGCTGTGCTAAATTTGACACGTCTGCCGCAGTAACCTTTATTTCATATTTAGTTATTGAATTTATTAAGCTTAAAAACGCTTCTTTTCTATCTTCATCGTTTATAGAAATTTTGTCTCCTATTTCATTAGGTGTTTTTTCTATACCCTTAATGTTAATTGTATCTTCTTTTGCTTCTGTAGACTGTTCTAAAAACTTATAGTCATCTGAAGTAATAACGTATTGATTATCGTGATATATTGAATAACTTGCTGTTATCGGTATAACGCTAATGGTTAACGTTCCGGG
>JAZNNZ010000033.1:0-10705 GCA_045580525.1 Acutalibacteraceae bacterium | reverse complement strand
ACGGTCGGGGAAAATTTGATACATTACGCGGCCACAAAAATCTTTTGGTACTGTAAATTCTTGCGGTATTACGCTTAACTGCCAATGCTCCCCTGCTTCCATATTGGTATCTGAAAAGCCTTCTTTATATAAATTAAAATTACTGATTTCACTTTCTATATAAAAGCAGTAAAAATAAAGACCTGCTTTATCAATAGAAAAGTTGCATCTGTAAATTTCGTAATCGTTTTCTTCTTTTTCTTTATAAAGTTTAAAACAAAAGGCTTCTTTAAGCTCTGCTGTTTTAAGCTTTATATAAACTGAAGTAGTCTTGCAGTGCTGCGGCACTAAAACCGCAATACTGCAAGACTCGTTTTGCTTTAAAGTTCCAAAGGGACTTTTGAATTTTAAATTTTTGCTGTCATATAAAATTCGCATTTATTATAACTTCCAAATTTTATCGGCATATTCCTTAACCGAACGGTCAGCAGAGAACACACCTGCTTTTGCAATGTTAACAAGACTCATTCTTGCAAAGGCATCTTTATCTTTATAAGCCTTTTCAATATCTTTTTGCGCCCTTGCATAATCATTGAAATCAGCAATGGTCATATATTGGTCTGCTGTGCCAAAACGGTTGGTTAGTAAAGACGCCGCAATATCATCAAAGCGTTTACCTAAAGCACCGTTTGTAAGCATATCTATAACCGCCTTTAATTTTTTATCACGGTTAATAAATTCCATTGGATTATAGCCTTTTGCCCAAAGCTCATTAACTTCATCCACTGTCATACCAAACAAGAACATATTCTCTTTGCCAACAGCTTCTAAAATTTCAACGTTTGCGCCATCGAGTGTGCCTAAGGTTACCGCACCGTTAATCATAAGCTTCATGTTGCCTGTGCCACTTGCCTCTTTACCGGCAATGGAAATTTGTTCTGAAATGTTTGCGGCAGGAATAATTTTTTCTGCTAACGATACCTTATAATCTTCCATAAACACAACCTTAATTTTGTCGTGTGTTACGGGGTCGTTATTAACAAGATTTGCAACCGCAGAAATTAATGAAATTATCTGCTTGGCTATCATATAACCCGCAGATGCCTTGGCACCAAAAATAAAGGTTCTTGGTACGTAATCTTTATTAGGCTCTGCTTTAATTTCGTTATATAAATATAAAATGTGCAGTACATTAAGTAGCTGACGCTTATATTCGTGCAAACGCTTAACTTGAATATCGAAAATTGAGTTTGGGTTAACGTTGATACCGTTTTTCTTAGCAATAATTTTAGCAAGATTTTGCTTATTAAGCAGCTTAACCTTTCTAAGATTGTGCAAAACGGTTTTATCATCCTGATAATTTAATAATTCTAGTAATGCGTCGGCGTCTTTTGTAAATTTATCACCAATTACATCCTTTAAATAATCGGTTAATAAGGGGTTTGCCTGGCACAACCAACGACGGTAAGCAATACCATTTGTAACGTTTAAGAATTTATCGTTATCAAGATTATAATAATCTTTAAAAATACTGTTTTTAAGTATTTCTGTGTGCAGTGCCGAAACACCGTTAATTTTATGGCAACAAGCAAGACACAGGTTTGCCATTCTTACTTCGTTATTGGCAATAATGGCCATATATTCAATCTTGCCAAAATCGTTCGGATAGGCTCTGTTTAATTTTTCAAGTAGTCTGCGGTTAATTTCTTTAACTATTGAATAAATACGTGGCAGCTGTTCGTTAAATAAATCAACGTTCCAGCGTTCAAGCGCCTCACTCATAACGGTATGGTTTGTATATGAAAGGGTTTTGGTGGTAATATCCCAAGCTTCATCCCAACCGTAGCCGCATTCATCCATAAGTAAACGCATAAGCTCGGGTACGCATAGTGCTGGATGAGTATCGTTAATATGAACAGCCACTTTATCTGCTAAATTATCTAAAGTGTTGTATTTCTTTAAGTGCTTAAATAAAATGCTTTGTAAGGATGCAGAAACCAACAAATACTGCTGCTTTAATCTTAAGCGTTTACCTTCAATATGATTATCTGCAGGGTATAAAACCTTAGAAATAACCTCTGCCATGGTGTTTTCTTCTAAGCTCTTTACATAGTCACCGCGTGAAAAGGCAGACATATCAAACTGCGGTAATTTTGCAGACCAAAGCACAAGCTTATTAACGGCTTTTGAATCAAAACCGGTAATATATAGGTCATACGGTACTGCGGTTACAGATTGATAACCCGTTTGAACCGCCTTAAACTGACCGTTATCATACCATTCGTTAACGGTGCCGCCAAATTTAACTTCATAAGATTCATCGGCGCGGGGTGTTAGCCATACTTCACCGCGTTCAAGCCAGTTATCAGGAAATTCCATCTGCCAACCGTCAATAATTTTTTGCTTGAATATACCAAACTCATAACGAATTGAAAAGCCGGTTGCATTATAATCAAGTCCCGTTAAAGAGTCCATATAACAAGAAGCCAAACGACCAAGTCCTCCGTTGCCAAGACCGGCATCGGGATCTAGTTCGTAGATATTATCAATATCAAAGCCTTCTTTTTTTAGAACGTGACGGAATTCTCCTTCTAATCCTAAATTATAAAGGTTGTTTCTTAACGAAGTGCCAACCAAAAACTCCATAGACATATAATAAACCTGTTTTTTGTTTTCAGGGCTTATTTCATCCTTAAAGTTTTTGCGTTTTTGTGCAAGTAATTCTTTTAAAAGTGTGCACATTACGGTATAAAGTTGCTTTTCTGTAAGCTCTGCTATATTGCAGTTGAAAAGTTTGCTTGATACCTCGTTAAGCTTGGGTAAAATCTCTTTGGTTTTAAGCATTAAAAGTGAACTCCTTAAATAATAAAAATATATAATATATTATTTTACTTAATTTTTGAAATTTTGCAATATAAATTCATATATTTTTTTGCAGGTTTTTTCCAAGAATAATCACCTGACAGCGCATTTTCAATTATTTGGTTAAACAGCGGCTTGTTATTAAAGAAAATATCAAGCGCACGGTTTATAGCACCCAACATATCGTCTGCATTATAGCTTTGGAAATTAAAGCCGGTGCCCTTTTTAGTTTCTATATTAAAGGGTTCTACGGTATCTTTAAGACCGCCCACCGCATTAACTACAGGAATAGTACCGTAGCTCATGGCAATTAGCTGACTTAATCCGCAGGGTTCTGATTTTGAAGGCATTAAATATAAATCACTTGCGGCGTAAATTTTAGACGCCAATTTTAAATCGAACATAAGGTTAAGCGACATCTTATCCTTATACTTTTTAGCAATTTTTTTAAGTGCTTCTTCGTGCTTTTTATCGCCCGTACCAAGTATTACAAGCTGAACGTTACCCTGTAAAAGCTCTTCCAGCTTTGCAACAATAAGGTCAAGCCCTTTATGAGAAACTAGGCGCGAAACCATACCAATAACCGCAGCATCCGGTTTTTGCGGTAGTCCCAATTCTTTTTGTAGCTCAGCTTTGTTTTTAGCCTTACCTTCGTTAACGTTTTCTTTATCATAATTGTAATAAATTGCAGTATCGTTTTTAGGACTGAACATTTCGGTATTAATACCGTTTACAATGCCCTGAGATTTAAAAAGATGTTCGTTTATAACATCTGACAAACCGTGTGAATAATATGGATATGAAAGCTCTTTCATATAGGTTTCTGAAACGGTAGTTACTGCATCAGATTTTAAAACAGCCGCCTTTAAAAAGTTAACGCAGTTATCATACATAAGGGTACTTTCATATTCGGGGTATAGTCCTAACGTATCGCCAATAAAATAAGGATCGCATTTACCCTGGTATTCAATATTATGAATTGTAAAAACGGTTTTTGCCTTACCTAGCTCTTTATGATAAAAGGCGTGTAAAAACACCGGTACTAATGCTGTTTGCCAGTCGTTACAATGAATAATATCGGGATTTAATTTTAACCTTTTAACGCTTTCTAATATTGCTTTTGAGAAAAATGCAAAGCGTTCGCCATCGTCGGGTTCGCCATAAACCAAAGCACGGTTAAAATAATATTCGTTATCAATAAAAAAGACCTGCAGCTTGGTTTTTCTTGACTTATATTTAAACACGCCGCAGTGCTGTTTTCTCCAAGATAAATCAACCGAAAAGCTTGTTAAAAATTCGGTCTTAATATTCTCGTTATATTTAATTTTACTGTAATAAGGTAAGAAAAGATAAATTTCGTTATCTTTAATTTTTGATAAAGCGCCGGGAAGGGCTTCGGCTACGTCGCCGAGCCCTCCGGTTTTAATAAACGGGGCAGCCTCTGCCGCCGCAAATACTATTTTCATACGGTTTCCCCTTTTTTAACAATAACTGCATGGTCTGCAGTGCCCTTTAAAACAGTACCGTCTTTAACAGTAACGTTTTTATCTAAAATAACGTAATCAAGTTCTACGTTTTTACCAATCTTTGTGCCCTGCATAATTATACTGTTATTTACCTTTGAGCCACCCGCAAGTTTTACACCACGGAATAATATACTGTTAGAAATTTCACCCGAAAGCTCACAACCATCTGCAATAAGGCAGTTTTTAACCGCGCAACCCTTATTGTATTTTGATGGAATTTCATCTCTAACCTTTGTATATAACGGATGCTTGGCATTAAACAGACCGTCACGAATACGCTTTTGTAAAAGCAACATATTGTTGCGGTAATAAGATTGAACGTCGTCATTACGAAGAACTATGCCGCTATATTCGTAAACGTTAACAGATAATTTCTTTTCGTTAAAACCACGTTGAATAAAGTCGCGTTCAAAATGAACAAGACCCTGACTAAAGCATTCGTGTATTGCTTTAACAAGCAAAGAACGCTTAATAATAAACATACCAATACCAACAAAAGAGTCTTTAGTGTATGGAGCATCAACCAAAATTTGAGTTGCCTTACCCTTTTTATCGGCCTTAACAACAAGGTGATGATTTTCTTTTCTGTCGGCGTGGTCACCCGCAGTAATAACGGTAATATCTGCACCCGATTTTATATGCTTTTCAATAGCAGGTTTATAATCTATTGTGCAAAGAACGTTTGAGTCTGAAAGCACAACATAATCAAAATCTTTTTCTTCAATAAAACGAACTGCAGAATAAAGGGCTTCCATTTTACCCTTATAAACTATTGTGCTACCGTTTGCAAAGGGCGGCAAAATTGTAAGTCCTGCGTTTTTGCGGTTTAAATCCCAGTCTGCGCAAGAGCCAAGATGGTCCATAAGTGAACGGTAGTTATATTTTGTAATAACACCAATGTTATGAATACCGCTTGAAGACATATTTGATAAAACGAAGTCAATTTGTCTGTATCTTCCGCCAAAGGGAAGAGATGCAACGGTACGTTCGTTTGTAAGCTCACCTAAAGAGCTATCATAAATATTAGAAAATACAACGCCTAATGCTTTCATATTTCTTCCCTCCTTAATATACTTCTTTAGGTGCTAAAACGGTGTTTTTAGGAACCTCTTTATCTTTACCTACAACCGTAATGCCCCACTCGTTTTTATCATAAAATTCCGGATTATCGCCAATTTTTGCGTTGGCGTGAATAATTGCATCTTCGCCAACTATTGAATAACGCACTACAGAATGTTCTTCTACAACGCTGTTTGGCATAATAAAGGAATTATGAATTTCTGCATTTTTGCCAATTACACAACCGGTAGAGATTATAGAATTATAAACCTTACCGTAAACGGTGCTTCCTTCTGCAATATGAGAATCAACCACTTCTGCCGATTCACCAATATAGCTTGATGGGTGACCGTAGTTGCGTGAATAAATACGGTTTTTAGGATCATTAAGATCAAGATTAGGTTTATCACCAAGTACATCCATATTGGCTTCCCAAAGACTGTCTATTGTTCCAACGTCCTTCCAGTATCCGTCAAAATCATAAGCAAACAGCTTGTGATCGTCTTCAATAAGCTTTGGAATAATGTTTTTACCAAAGTCGTTAGAACTATTAGGATCTTCGTTATCTGCTATCAAATAACGCTTTAAAACATCCCACTTAAACACGTAAATACCCATTGATGCTTTTGTGCTCTTTGGTTTTTTAGGCTTTTCTTCAAACTCAACAATTCTATCTTTATCATCGGTATTCATAATGCCAAAACGCGACGCTTCTTCAAGCGTTACGTTAAGTACCGCAATAGTACAGTCAGCCTTTTTCTTTTTATGGTACTGAAGCATTTTATCGTAATCCATTTTATAAATATGGTCACCCGATAAAATAAGAACGTGTGTTGGATTATATCTATCAATAAATGCTATGTTTTGGAAAATTGAGTTTGCGGTACCCTTATACCACTCACTACTTGCGGCTTTTGAATAAGGGCTTAATACGTGAATACCGCCGCGGTTACTGTTAAGTCCCCAGGGCATACCGTTGCCAATATACTCATTTAATTGTAACGGTTGATATTGTGTTAAAATACCAACTGTATCAATATTGGAGTTTACGCAGTTTGAAAGGGGAAAATCTATAAGTCTATACTTTCCGCCAAACGGAACTGCAGGTTTTGCGGTGCTCTCGGTTAAAACTTTTAAACGGCTTCCTTGACCGCCCGCTAAAATCATAGCAACACAGTCTTTTTTCTGAAAAAACATAAACTCTCCTCCAAAAAATAAAATGCAAGGTATAAAAATTAAAGAGAACATAATATCTCTAATTATATCTTTATATATATTATACAATACTTTAAAAAATTTACAATATATTTTTTTGCACAATTTACATATTTTTGTGTGCATTTTTGCGTTTTTTTGGTCATTGACGCTAAATTTTAAGCAAATCTTGTAAATAATAACAAATTATGATAATATTTATTAAATTAATCTTTTAAAAACGGGGTGAAAAAATGGAAAGAGGCAGCGGCATTTTAATGCCAATTTCTTCGCTTTACGGAGAATACGGTTGCGGCAATATTGGCAATGCCGCGTTTGAGTTTGTAGATTTTTTGTCTGACTGCGGTTTTAAATACTGGCAAGTACTTCCCATTTGTTTGCCGGACGAATATAATTCTCCCTATGCTTCGGCGGCTTCGTTTTTTCTTAACCCCAATTTTATTGATTTAGATGCGCTTTATAAAGAAAAGCTGTTAACTAAAAACGAGCTTGAAATGGCCAAGCAGAACACTCCATATTTATGCGAGTATGGTTTTGTTAATGCAAACAGAATTCCGCTTTTAAAAAAGGCGGCCGCAAGGGTAAAAAACCAGCAAGAAGTTTTAGACTTTATTAAAGAAAATGAAGATATTAAAAACGCCTGTTTGTTTTTAACCTTAAAGGAACAAAACAATAATGAATTTTTTACCAAGTGGCAAAATTTAACCCAAAATAACGAAGTCTTGTTTGCTTATTATTTTATTGCATATAAGTTTTATAAACAATGGGAAAAGCTACATTCTTATGCAAACAGTAAGGGTGTTAAAATAATTGGTGATTTACCCTTTTACGTATCACTTTTTTCAAGTGACGTATATTTTAATAAAGAATGTTTCTTGCTAAATGATGACTGCACCCCAAAACTTGTTGCGGGTGTTCCGCCCGATTATTTTTCTGCGGTAGGACAGCTTTGGGGCAACCCGATTTATAACTTTGACTATATAGAAAAAAGCGGTTTTGACTTTTTTAAACGCCGCTTTGAATTCAGCTTTAAGCTTTTTGACGGACTGAGAATTGACCACTTCAGAGCATTTTCTGAATATTATACCGTCCCATTTGGCGCAAAAAACGCCATAAAGGGTAAATGGCTACCCGCCCCCGGAGAAAAAATTGTTGACTTGATTAAAGAAATAGCAAAAGATAAGCTAATTATTGCTGAAAATCTTGGTACCATTGATGATAAGGTTGTAAAGCTACTTGACTACAGCGGTTTTAAGAGTATGAGCGTTTTTCAGTTTGGTTTTGACGGAAACAACAACAACCCACACCTGCCACATAGTTACACCAATAACACCGTGGCCTTTACCGGCACACACGATAATAATACCTTACTTGGCTTTATGTGGGAAAGTGATGATAAAACCCGTAAAAACATTTTGGATTATGTTGGTTTTCATCATGAAAACTGGGACTATTGCTATGACAGCATTATTGAATGTATGCTCCGTAGTAGTGCAGGACTAGTGCTGCTTCCCATTCAGGATTTACTGAAATTTGGCGCAGACACCCGCCTTAATACCCCAGGACTCGCTGAAAACAACTGGGCATTTAGAATAACAAAAGAGCAATTAAATAAAATTGACAGAGAAAAATTTAAAAAACTAAACAAAATTTATGGCAGATAAAAGAAAAAGCAGTCTTGATAGACTGCTTTTTTATTAATCTTCTTTTGTGGTAATATCTTTTGGTTTTGGTAAACTCCAATGAAAATATGCGGCAAGTAAACGCAACACAATAATTAAAACTGCGCCAATAACCATTGACCAGGTTTCACCAACAAATGCCCAAAGTATAACGGTTGCAACCGCGCCAAGTATTGATGCTGTAGCGTAAAAATGTTTAACAAATATATAGGGGGTGTGCCCTGCCATAACGTCACGCATAACACCGCCGCCAATACCTGTTATAACACCTAAAAACACCAAAAAGAATGGGTTGTTAATAATACGGTCGTATGCTACAGAAATACCAACCACCGTAAAAATGCCAAGTCCTATTGAGTCCATTATAAGCAGACACAAATCGTAAACCTTTTGATTTTTAAAGGCTAATCTTCTTATTTTAGAAGAAAACAAAAGCACAGACACCCCTGCCGCCACAATGGCGTAAACGGGATTTCTAAACATATTGGGTGGCGTAAAACCTAAAATTACGTCTCTTAAAACACCACCGCCAACCGCAGTAGTAAGGCCCAAAATTATAACGCCAAAAATATCCATCTTTTTATTTAAGGCAATAATGGCACCCGATGCTGCAAAGGCAATAGTACCAATAATTTCAAAAATTAAAAGCACAGTGTTTGGCATTTTATCCCCCGCCTTCGTTTTTTAAAAAAGGCGAAGAAAATCTTCGCCCGAAAAACTATTTATTTTTTCTTTTTTTGCTGGTTTCTTCTTCCGGTTCTTCTGTTTCTTCTGAGGGAAGTTTTTCTGCAAGTACCCTTTCAATACGACGCTCGTCAACTTCCTTAACGGTTAGTTTGTAACCCGAAAATTCAACAACAGCTTCTTCATCTTCTGTTGGGATATGACCAATTTCGCTCATAATAAAGCCGCCAATTGTTTCATATTCTCCTTCAGGGAAGGTTATATTTAAGGTTTCTTCAACCTCTTCAATATCTGCAGTACCATCAAGTTCAAAGGTGGTTTCGTTTAGCTGAACCGCCTCTTCCTCTTCCATATCGTACTCATCCTGAATGTTACCAACAATAGATTCAATAAGGTCTTCTATTGTAGCAAGACCCGCTACGCCACCGTATTCATCAGAAATAATAACCATATGAATATGCTTTTCGGTCATTTCTTCAAACAGGTCGCCGCATTTTTTGCTTTCAGGAACAAAGTTTACTTCACGCATTAGTTTGCTTATTTTTTTGCCCTGTGGCAAACTTCTGCCAACGTATGGTAAAAGGTCTTTGATGTATAATATACCAACTATATTATCAAGATCGTCTTCATAAACAGGAATTCTTGAAAAGCCCTTTTCAACGCTGATTTTAACAACATCTTCAATAGAATCTGTAATTTCAACAGCTTCAATATCGGTTCTGTGGGTCATAACTTCAGCAACAACTGCATCGTCAAACTCAAAGATATTGTTTATCATTTCCTTTTGGCTTTCTTCTAAAACGCCATTTTCTTCACCGGCGTCAACCATAAGTCTTATTTCTTCTTCGGTAACCTCTTCGTCCTGTTCGTTAGGATCAATACCAAAAATACGTAAAACTATATTGGTTGAAAAAGAAAGCACCTTAACAAAGGGTTTCATAATGCTTCTTATAAACAGTAAAATGCCAACACTCTTAAAGGCAACCTTTTCACTCTTTTTCATGGCAATGCGTTTTGGAGCAAGTTCACCCAAAACAAGTGTTACGTATGAAATTAAAACCGTAACAAGCACCATAGAAACGGTGTTAATAAGGCTATTGGCCTTTTCTAAACCAAATATTGCAGTAGCCGCCCAATTTGCAAGTGGTTCTGCAAAGGTTGAAGCCGCACTTGCAGATGCTAAAAAGCCCGCCAAAGTTACGCCGATTTGTATGGTTGATAAAAAACCGGTAACGTCTTCAGTGAGCTTGAGTACCTTTTTAGCCTTTTTATCGCCCTCTTCAGCCATTGCTTTTAGCTTATTATCATTAAGAGAAATAATTGCAATTTCGCTCATAGCAAAAAAAGCATTAGCTAAAACGAGTAAAAGTAAAACTAAAATTTGTATGAATATGTCCGTGTCCACGTAAATTAAACCTGCACTTTCTTGTCAAAAATTTTGTATCTGGACACACCTATCATACTTGTTTTTGACCAAAATGTCAATAGAATAAATATTATAATATTATAAATAAAACTCGTAACCACTACATATAGTATTATTAAAAGAAAAAATAAATAATAAATAAAATTTTTGAAAAAATTTTTAAAAAAAGTTGTTGACAAACCTTAAAAACTGTGTTAATATAACATTCGTCGCCGATAAACTCCATAGGCGGTAACAAATGGGAGCATAGCTCAGCTGGGAGAGCATCTGCC
>JAZNNZ010000032.1:0-3989 GCA_045580525.1 Acutalibacteraceae bacterium | reverse complement strand
TTGCTTAAAGCAATAGCTTTTTTTATTCGCCTAAATCAATTTTTAATTCTTGTATTGAGCGTAAAAGATGATCTGTGTTTTCAAGAAGTTTCGGATTTTCAAGTGCTAGCGCAGCACCCTTTACAGCGGTATATAAAGGTGAATCAGCAACATGTATTTTTGTTTTTAATGCATTTTCTAAAAATGTTGAAAAATTATTCAAGTTTGAGCTGCCGCCGGTCAGATAAATCCCGTTCGACATAATGTCTGCAACAACATCGGGTTCTGTCTTTTCTAAAACTTTTCTAATTCCGTTTAATATAGCAATTAAGTGGTCGCTTATTGCTTCGTAAATTTCATTAGAAGTTATTTCGAATAATGTTGGTAAACCTGTGTTTATGTGACGTCCTTTTGCTTTAATTGCAATTTCAAACTTATGTGGAATTGCGGTGGCAATTTTAATTTTAATTTGTTCTGCAGTCGTGGGACCCACTAAAATTTGATGTTCTTTTTTAATATATCTAATAATACTTTCATCTAGGTCGTTTCCTGCGATTTTAAGACTATCACAAGCTACAATGCCGCCCAGTGATAATGTAGCAATATCGGTAGTTCCCGCACCAAAATCTATAACCATAGCACCGGTGGGTTTTGTAAAATCTACTCCCAAAGCAAGGGCACTAGCTAGTGGACTTTCAATGGTACTTGCGTTTCTACCGCCCGAAGCTTCTGCAACATCCGAAACAGAGTGGTGTTGCATTTCGGTAACTCCACAAGGCATAGTTATCATAACTTTTGGTTTAACAATTCTATTCCCAAAGGCTTCCGACATATATTGCTTAATCATAGCTTCTGCAACGTCATAGTCGGCAATTACACCGTGTTGAATAGGGAATACAGGGGTTAAACTACTCGGTGTTCTGCCCACTGTTGCTAATGCCTTTTCACCAAAATATATTGGTTCTAGCGTATCACTTTCAACAGTAACAACACTGGGTTTATCTAAAACAACCTTACCCGCAGAATACAGTACCGTTGATTTTGAACCCATATCTATAACTATATCGGTTGTTGCCATGACAAAACACCTCCCTTTAATTATTTTTTATTATAATATATTAAGTAAAATATTTCAATTAAAAAATTATTTGGTAATTACTGCGGTTGCGCAATATACTTCTTTAGCGCCGCACAATAAAAGCATTCGTGCGCACTCATCAAGCGTAGCACCTGTTGTTTTTATATCATCAATTAATAATATAGTTTTACCATTATATAATTTTTTGTTTCTAACTTTGAATGCTCCGCGAATATTTGCAAATCTTTCTTCCATTAGTAATTCGTGTTGAACTTTTACACTCTTAAGTTTTATAAAAGCGTTTTTATAATGTTTTACGTTCATGCTCTTCGAAATGTGTCTTGCTAATACTTCAGACTGATTATAGCCGCGTTCCAATTTGTCAAGCGTTTTCATCGGAACAGCAACTATTGCATCAAATTCAATATTGTCAAAGCGCTTTTTTATAAATTGAGTCATATATTTTGCAAAGAATTCAGCTGCAACTACGTAACCGTGAAATTTAAATCCAATCATAGCACTACGTGCTACGTTTTCATATAAAAACGGAGCAACTACACCTTTAAATCTATAATAAAATTTATGACATTCACAATTTTCTTTTGGCAATCCGCACTTGCGACAGGTTGATGCATCAATGACGTCAAATTGAGACATACATTTATCACAAATGTAAAATGTGGATTTTGTGAATTCTTTGCAGCATACACATGTGTTAGGGTAAATCGCATTTACAATTTCTTTAATCATATATGTGCTCCAAAAAATCTTTTAATGCTGTATATCTTAAGGTTTTTCTGTTGTTTTCTATCATAGTGAAAACTGTGTTTTTTGAGCCAACTATAATCAGCAACTTTTTAGCTCTTGTAACTGCAGTGTAAAGTAGATTTCTGTATAGTAATTTTTTGGGCGCATCTAAAGCGGGTATTATAACACATTCAAATTCACTACCTTGGCTCTTATGAATTGTTATTGCATAACTTAGTTCAAGTTCATTAATTTGTTCTTTTAAGTAAGTCGCTAATTTATCATCATATCTTACATAAAACAAACCGTTTCTATTATCGATAGATTCTAGAACTCCTATATCGCCATTAAATACGCCGCTACCCGATTCGCCGTTATCAGAGGTCCAAGTAATGTCATAATTATTTTTAATTTGCATTACTTTGTCGCCTTCGCGTAAGCACCAGTTTTTGAAATTAATTTGTTTTTTATTTTTTGTTTTAGGATTAAGTTCATCTTGTAAAATATTATTTAAAGAGATGCATCCTAAGTCCATCATTTTAGAAGGGCATAAAACCTGTATATCGGTAGTGGGGGAAAAGCCATATGCTTTGGGTAGTCTGTCGGTAACTAAAGAACGTATAAGCATTGCCGCATCAATGGGATTATGCTCATTCAACATAAAAAAGTCAGCAGATTTTTCGTTTAAAAGGGGAGTTTCACCGGCGATAATGCTATGCGCGTTTTTTATTATAAGACTTTCTAACGCTTGCCTAAAAACCTTTGTCAATCTAATATTGGGCACCATTGCTGATTCCAATAAATCAAACAATACATTTCCAGCTCCAACACTTGGAAGTTGATCTGAGTCACCCACTAGAATTATTCTGCAACCTAATCTGCAAGCCTTTAGTAGCGCTTCAAACAGCTTAATGTCAACCATCGATAATTCATCAACCACCAAGACGTCACAATCAAGTGGATTTCTTTCGTTCTTTTGAAAACTTTGTTTATCGTCTTTGCCCCATTCCACTTCTAATAATCTATGAATGGTTTTTGCGTTTTTACCGGTAAGTTCACTCATTCTTTTAGCGGCTCTTCCAGTTGGTGCACATAAAGAAACATTTAATCCTTTGTTTTGTAGAATGTCAATAATTGCATTTAAGGTAGTTGTTTTTCCAGTACCGGGACCGCCTGTTAAAATCATAATTCCGTTTTGTATAGAAAGTTTTATTGCTTCTTTTTGAAGTTTATCGTAGGTTATATTTTTACTTTTTTCAACAAGTTCTATTTCAATATCTGCGGCAAATTCTGCTTTGGGAGGATTATTTAATAGCACACCAATTCTAGCTGCACAATATTCTTCTGCGGTGTAGTAATCATTTAAGAATACATATGTCTTATTGTCAATAATTCTACTTCTTAAATTCAAAGAATTTATTAAGGCGTTACATGTAAACTCACAATCTTCTTCAGATACACCTGTTAATTCAGATGTTATTGAGCATAGCTTGTCCATAGGTAAGCAGGTATGACCGTTTGATAAATTGTGTTTTAAAATAAATTTAAGCCCCGCTGCTGTGCGATGTTCACTGTCTTTTGCGGCCGGAAAATAAGATGCAACTTCTTCAACGCGCAAAAAACTAAATCCAATTTCATCATCGCAAAGAACATATGGATTGTTTTCAATAGCGTTAACAGTGTTATCTCCTAGCGCTTTATATACTTTTCAAGCCTCTTCAGGAGTTATTTTGTATTTTGAAAGATATAACATTATATCTCTAATGTTAAATTGTTTTGAATATTCTTCACCAATGCTAATTGCTTTATTAATTGAAATTCCTTTTATTAGTGCCAATTGTTCGGGATTGTTAGCAATAATTTCTAACGATTTATCACCAAATCTGTCCACGATATTTCTAGCTGTAGTGGGGCCCACACCCTTTATAGCACCGGATGATAAATAGTTTAATATTGCGGCCGCACCCTCTGGCGCTCTTTTTTCGCATATTTCAACTTTAAATTGTTCTCCATATACGTTATGATAAACATATTCACCGGTTAGCTCAACAATGTCTCCTTCTGAAACAAATGGTAACGTACCAACAATGGTAATATCACCGTTGTCTGTGGAAAGCAGAGCAACAGTGTATCCATTTTGTTGATTAGAAAAGGTGATTCTTTCAATTATTCCTTTAATGTTATC
>JAZNNZ010000031.1:0-2863 GCA_045580525.1 Acutalibacteraceae bacterium | reverse complement strand
CTTGTAAGGTGTGCAAACCTTCATATTTTTTATATATGTTGTAAATGGCAAGAAACTCTTCAAAGGTGATTGCGTGTTCGCAAACAACCGGAGTGAGCCCAACACCAGGAACGCCTTTTGCATATACCTTTGAATAAGGATTGATGAAAAGCCAATCAATTCCTTCAATATTCTTTTTGGATTTTTCCCAACAAACAAATCCTTCTTCTTGAATAAAATTAAAAATGGGGGTGTTTTGCCAATTACCTTTAAGTCTTTTATCTTTGATTAAAAAGCAAGCCGAACCTGTTTTGAGTTCTCTTTCTTTCATTCTGAATCACTCCTTATATTCCTAAAAAATAAAGAACACCGTATAAAAGACCTAACAAACCAAAGAATGTGAACATTTTTATAACTCCTTATTTATATTTCTTTGCTAATGCTAAAATTACTCCAAGAGGGAAATATAATAACGCCACAACGATTCCTATTAATCCACCTTTGATTTTCATTTTCAAGACTCCTTTTCTCTTTTATGTTTTAATTCTAGCATAGTCAGTGTCCTATAAAACGGACTTTGCAAAAAGAAAACCGCCCAATTTATCAGGCGGTTAGTTTATTATGAAGTTTTAATGTTTTATTTCTTTTATAGCAACCGGTGTTGCTATAAACAAAAGGGAGAAATTATTCTTCCAACAATTTAATTGCTTTTAAATATTTTTCTTTTCTGCTTAACGCTTTTTCGTCAACTACATCTAATCGTGTTAAATCAGAATTATGTTTTAAGTCTGCAAGTTTTACAGTTTTAGCAATAGGATTATTTTTTATTTTGCGAACATACTCCATATAGTCCATATCGTCAGCATGGGTCATTAATGCAATTGCATCTGTAATAGTCTTACTAAATCCCATACTCGTCAAATCTTCAATTGTATAATCGGTATCTTCAACCAAATCATGCAGCAATGCAACAACCGTCGTTTCTTCGGTTTTCATTTGTTCGGCCAAGTGGAACGGATGAAATACATAGGGCATACCACTCTTGTCAATCTGTTCTTTGTGAGCCTCAAAGCATAACTTTAATGCCTTTTTTGTGATAGGAGTATAAATCATATTTCTCACCTCTATATAAAATTATACCAGAATTTAGATTTATTTGCAATAGATAGAAAATCGCCCCGCCAGTTTCGGCAGGACGATATTTTTATTTTATAAACCTAATTTGGACCAAAGGTCGCAAGGTTCCATGCACCATTCAAAATCTTTGATTTTGCTAATGGGTGATGTTCTTACTTGCTTTCCTTTATAGCAGCCTGTGCTGCTATCAGCAAAAGAGGGAAATTATGTTTCTACTATAATTTCTTCTTCATAGTACTTCTCTTTTTCTTTTTTGCTCTCTACATCGAAGTTTCCGTCAAAGAACCATTTATAAGCACGGTCTGCTATAATTTTTGTTTCAACCAAATCCAGGCCGCCACCAATAACAGCGCCAACACCTGGAACAAGTTTCCAAATGTTCACAAGTCCCTTTTGACCAAACTTTGTTAAAAATCTGAAGCCGACTTTTTGATTAATTTTTGTTAAAACCTTACCAGGTATTTTCTTTACTAAATTATCAGCAACCTTCATACCAAACTTTATGCCGACTTGTTTAATTATTTCATTTACTGCTACACCCGCAAGACAAGCATAAACCAATGTTTGTGTTTGGTCACTATTTAGTTCGTAACCTGCCATATATGCAGTACAAGCAATCATTCTCATTTGAACATATAGAACACTACCGATGTTTGCATGAAGTGATATTGGCATTACAATAAAACCTCCAAAACCAGTTATAAAACCCGATGTAGTGCATTTTATTATTTGATTTCTAATCATTTCCTTACAGGCTTTTTCTTTCGTTTTATGCTTCTTTAAGTAATCGTTCGCCATATCTTCAATGCTTGGACTAATTTGTGGAATACCATTCAAGCATTTATCATAACAAGCATCCAATGCTTTCGTTATATCTTCCTTAGATAATTTTTTGTTTTTTGCCATTTTAATCGCCTCCGTAAAAACCTTTGTGAATTTCGCGTGGTTTTATTGTGCATATTATACCATTTTCTTCTTAACCAATCAATATATAAAAATCCGACAGAAAAATTCGGGCTGATAGTTTTGTTTTATAAAGTCAGCAATTACTTGCTTTCTTTGATTGCGGCCTGGGCAGCGGCTAGACGTGCGATGGGCACACGGAAGGGTGAGCAAGATACGTAGTCTAAGCCGATGTTGTGGCAGAATTCAACAGAAACGGGGTCGCCGCCGTGTTCACCGCAGATACCGCAGTGAATTGTAGAACGGGTAGCTTTACCCTTTTCAACTGCCATTTCCATAAGTTGGCCAACACCTGTTTGGTCAAGCTTTGCAAAAGGATCGTTTTCATAGATCTTGGTGTCATAGTATGCGCTTAAGAATTTACCAGCGTCATCACGGCTGAAACCGAAGGTCATTTGAGTTAGGTCGTTAGTACCGAAGCAGAAGAATTCAGCTTCTTTAGCAATTTCGTCAGCTGTTAAGCAAGCACGAGGAATTTCCATCATAGTACCAACTTCGTATTTTAGTTCTACACCTGCTTTAGCAATTTCAGCGTCAGCAGTTGCAACAACAACGTCTTTAACGAATTTTAATTCTTTCACTTCGCCGGTTAATGGAATCATAATTTCGGGAACTAGGTTCCAGTCGGGATGATTCTTTTGAACCTTGATGGCTGCGCGAATAACAGCTGCAGTTTGCATCTTACCAATTTCAGGATAAGTCACTGCTAGACGACAACCACGGTGACCCATCATTGGGTTAAATTCGTGTAGAGAAGCGATGATATTTTTAATATCAGCAACAG
>JAZNNZ010000030.1:0-8951 GCA_045580525.1 Acutalibacteraceae bacterium | reverse complement strand
TATCCCCCACTGCTGCCTCCCGTAGGAGTCTGGGCCGTGTCTCAGTCCCAATGTGGCCGTTCAACCTCTCAGTCCGGCTACCGATCGTCGACTTGGTGGGCCGTTACCCCGCCAACTATCTAATCGGACGCGAGCCCATCTTACAGCGGATTGCTCCTTTGGTATTTCTAAGATGCCTTAAAAATACGTTATGCGGTATTAGCATCGGTTTCCCAATGTTGTCCCCCTCTGTAAGGCAGGTTGCTCACGCGTTACTCACCCGTCCGCCACTAAGAATTACAAGAATCTTCCTTTAGCAAGCTAATATCTAATTCAGCGTAATTCTCCGTTCGACTTGCATGTGTTAGGCACGCCGCCAGCGTTCGTCCTGAGCCAGGATCAAACTCTCTAAAATATTCTATCTAATCAAGCTTTCGCTTGGCTAAATCATTTTAGAGCTTTTCTCGCTCATTTTTAACAGCTAGCTTTTCGCTATTCTCTGTTTTGTCCATCTCTGGATTTTTCCGTTTTTCCTATTTCTCATAGGAATTTTCGGGTCCTTTTCGTTGTTTAATTTTCAAGGTTCGAGTTGCTCGCCTTCATTAGCGCGCTCAATTATAATACCAAACTCCAGACCAAATGTCAACACTTTTTTTCTAATTTTTTCAACTTTTTTTGTTTTTGGCAAAACACATAAAAACTATTCATTATTGTTGGGTTTTTTGTTCCTTTTTATACACAATAAACAAGGGCGCCAAGTATAAAATTGGCGCCCTATTATTATATGTAATACCTATTAAAAAGCAAAACCAAAAAGGCCTGGAATAAAATAGGCTAGTACCGACATTATAACGCCGGCAAGTAAAATGCCCAGCAATATTGTAGGTGCAGATTTTTTAACACGCATTTCTAAAAGCGCCGCCGCCATAGCGCCGGTCCAACCGCCGGTACCGGGAAGTGGTACGCCAACAAATATAAGCAAACCCCAAAACTTTGCACCTTCTAGTTTTGCGCTTTTCTCTCTTGCGCGACTTTCAAGCTTTTCTGCCAACTTACCAAACAGCTTTGTCTTTTTAAGCCAGGCGATAATTTTGTTAAAAAAGAAAAGCACAAAGGGTATTGGTAAAATGTTTCCTATAATGCAAATTGGAAAAGCAACAATCCAATCTATTCCCAAAAGCGAAGCTGCAACAAGACCGCCGCGAAGCTCTAAAATGGGCATCATAGAAATTATAAAAACTATAAGTTCTTCGGGTATGCCCTTAAACCATTCAATTACGTTTTCTACCATTGTTGTTCCCCTTTTAATTTCCGTAGGATATGCCTAGGTCTATTCCTGTAAAATAATGCTTTAATATTTTTTCGTAACTCCAACCATTTTTTGCGTATTGGTTTGCACCAAACTGACTAAGTCCTGCACCATGACCATAACCTTTAACAGTAAAGGTAAAGCTATCGGTTGATTGATTGTAACTTATGGTGTATGCAGGTGAACGAAGTCCTTTACCGCTACCGCAGTTTGCGCTTGTTAATACGTAGGTTCTTAAATGAGAGCCACGCACCTTTACACCGCCGATTGTAATCCAGGTTACATATAAATTATTACTATCATACTGTGGAACAAACCAAGTATTTTTATCGGCAATTTGGGTTAAATCTATATTACTATATTTAGCCTTAACCCACTTTGCAATATCCGATGCTTTATATGTGTTTGTTGTTTGGAATTTAGATGCATTTTTATCTACCGAAGAGTCAACCGCTCTTACCCACGGATAGCTGCCGCCCCATAAATCTGTTGCGTTGGCGGTATAACCTGCAGAATATGCATAACAGAAGGTTTGAGCAACCCTACCGTTATAACGTACAACCACGCCTAAAACTTCTTTAACAGCATTTATGGTTTTTTGACTTGCGGTTTTCATTGCTACACTCGGATAACTCTTGCCATCGGTAGCGCCTTCACATAGTAACCAACTATATTTACATACAGCCTGTGCTTTTAATGCTTCAACTTCATAACTGTTGCCCATTTCGGCTTCTACAATTCTTGATAATATATCTAACGTACTTCCGCTAACCTTTACTCCGCCGGCAGAATCGTTTGTAACATATAAGGTTGGAAGCGGTGCTGTGGGCGTTTGGGTGTTGGTTATAATGCTTGTGGCAACAGAAGATGTAGAATTAGAACCGCCGCTATTAGGCTTGGTGCTGGTTATATTACTTGAAGACGGAACATACTCGCTGGCATTTATTTCAATTTGCGAAGAATTTGGAAGGTCTTCTTCGTGTCTGCCGCCAGAAACGTTATTCTCTATGATTTCAACCATTCCACCACTAAAGCTACTGGTTGTGGAATCTTGCTTTAAACTGCCGGGGTCGGTGTTTACTGCACTTTCGCTAACGTCAACAAGCGGAGATTCACCTTCGCGAACTGCTCTTGCCATAACACAGGTTGTTATACCTTCGCTGGTGGTTACAAGAGTAATTATGTTGTCGGTGCCAAGCAAATCAATATTGGTTTCAATTTTACTTGCGCTTTTTATGAGATTTAAATATTCTAAAAATTCATTATCATCAAAAAAGTTGTTTTTACTATAGTTAAAAGAATTTCCGGTAAATTGAATTACACCAAAAACCTTATAGCTTTGAATTTCATAAAGGGTATCAAAATTTATTACGGGAGAAGAACGGTAAAACTGCAAGTCTATATATTTTGCAAGATCGCTAAACATTTCACCCGATTTTACGGTGTTACCATAAATAACTACGTTACGGTTATAACTACCCGCAATTAGAGAGTTAAAGGTATACGGTGTTCCGTAACCGTTAAAGGTACCGTCAAACAAGTGTGTTTCATAATAAGATTTACTTGCCGGTGCTGTTTTAACTACGGGATAATTAATTGCGGAATTTGGCACCGAAACAAAACCGGTTAAATTAGAATTTAGTTCATACAGTTTACCAAATCTGCTTAAAATATTGGTTTCTTTAATAACTTCGGAGTTTTGACCGTATAAAGATAATACGCTTTGATATATTGACTCTCCTTGAGACGGTTGATAAAAATAACGGTAACCAAAAAACGAACCGACTATTACCAATATCACCAATATAACCGCCAATATTGCTTTTAATACGCGTTTGCCTTTGGTTTCGGGCTTTATATTATATGAAAGCTCGTCAAGTCTATCTAATTCACTTGGTAACTCTGTTACCGTAAAATCATTATTTTCAGCCTTAATTTCTTCAACGTCTGAAAGCTCGGGCAGATTTTCAGTTTCTTGTGTTGTGGGGGGTTTTCTAGAATGTTTGCCCACGTAAAGTTCTTCTTCAACAAACATTTCTTCATCTTTAGGGTTAATTACCCTATCGTGCGATCCGCTTTCAAAAAGTGAAACGTCCATTTTTTGAAGCACAATATTTTTTAACGGATCGTCGTTTTCAACGTTTTCATTTGTTTCGACAAAATCGGTTTTTTCTGATTCAACCGTTTCTGCAATTTCTGTAGTTTCTAGGATTTTTTCTTCAGGAAGTTTTTCTTCCATATCTTCAGATTCTTCTGGAAAATCGTTTAATATTTCTACTTCTTCGGTTGGTGATTCGGTTATTTCTGCAATTGGTTCCGTTTCTTCTTGCGGTAATTCAGCCGCTTCTTTAACGTCGGCTTCGGTTTCTGTTATCGGCTCTTCTGATAAAACCTCTTCTTCAGAAGGTTCTTCGGTTTCTGCTTCGGTTGCATTTTCGGTATTATCAACAACAGAAAAACTGCCCTTTTTAGAAACAATAAGCTTAACGTAGGGAGAAACCAATGTATCTAGCACCTCATGAGAAAGCTCCTTATTTTCAGAAAGCATAATTATAGATTGGTCGCCCTTTTCTATAACAGCGCCACAAAAATCACCGCTTTTTGTGTATAGCGGCACAGAGCCTTCGGGAATTTTTACAGAGCCTTCTTCTGAAAATTCATTAACCTTAACTTCAACCGTTTTGCTACCGATTGCCTGAGATAAAATTTGGGGAAGATACTCATCGCAATTAAATCCGCCAACGGTTATAATAACGCGACTTCTTGAAACGCTTTTTTGAAGCGCCTGTAAAAACGTGCGGGTATCGTTAACCATAGCAGATAAAAACCTTACGTTGCATAAACCGCAAAGTTTAAATTCCATTTTAAAATCGGTTGAGGTTTTAAAGTAAATTACCTCTAATTTTAAATCTGGTACCAAGAATATCCCCCTAACTTTTATTAAACACCTTCGTTATTTTCGGTGTTTGTATTTGTATCTTCTGCAGTATTATTCGGTACTGTAGTTGTGGTTGTAGTTGTAGGCTCGGTTGTGGTGACCGGCGCAGTGGTGGTTGTAATGGTAGTTGTTGTAGTGGTTGTGGGTTCTGTAGTTGTTGTAGTGTTGTCCGTTGTAGTAGGAGTTGTAGTAGTATTTACCGTATCGTTTGTATCTACGGGAGTTGTTGTAGTGTTTACACTTGAGGTTGATACATTAATGTTAACGCTTGGTAAAAACTGACTGTTTATTGGTGTAGTGCCGCCACCGTAATAAGCCGCGGGATAAATTACTGTGGCATTATATTTTGCGGCTTTGGTGTTTTTTGCTTTGAGCATACTCTCACCCGTGCGAATCTTACGCGCAAAAACTGCAAGTCTTGCATCGTCAAAATCATAAGCGCAGGTTGAAAGAGTAATAATTTCGTCTCCTTCTAAAACCTCAACACCTGTATCTATGATGCTTCTGTGTTTAACATTTTTAACAAAGTTTAAAAAGGCTTCATCGGTTTCAAAATTACTGTAACGGTAATGGAAGACCTTTTCTACGTTAGGATCGGGCGAAGCATCAGCAAGAACTACCGCAAACACCTTATAATAAGATTTTTCATAAAGGGTTGAAAACTCTATTAAAGGATTGCTCTTGTAAAAATCAAGATTGCGATAATTTTTTAAAGTGCCGAACATTGAACCGTCGGCCATTGAGTGACCGTATATAACAACGTTTTTACTATTACCTTCTTCTTTTACGGTAGAGTCTTTATCAATATAAATAGCACCATAACGACTGTAAGATTTATTCATATTATGATTAATATAATAGTCGTTATCTGTAGTTTGGTAAACAGGGTTGTCAATCTTTGTACCGTTAATTTTAATCCAACCCTTAATATCGCTATTCTTTTCTATTAGCTTTTCAAAGCCAATCATAACCCCATCTTGGTTTTTATCTTGAGAATCGGGGTTTTCCCAAACCTGGGCGGCTTTTTCTATAATATTATTTTGCTGTACGCCACTTAAAAAGTAATGAATAATTATGCCGATTGTAGCAAGTAACACCACTAACGCTACTATGAAAATTATTTTTCTTGTCTTTTCAATTATTGGATCTTCTTTTTGCGGCCATAAGCCTTTTACAAAGCTTTGTTTTGGTTTTACTTCCTCTTCTTGTTCATCTGTTGCCGCAATATAACCTTCATTATTTTCTTTTGAGTCTAATAGCTGTGGTTGTTCATCGGCTTCTGTAAGCTCGGTTTCATCGTCAATAGACGTAATAAGCTGGTTATAAAGCTCATCGCCCGGCAATGCTTCGGGAATATCGTTTAAGTCTACGTCAATTTCATCATCGTGATCAATTGTCATAAGATTTGCTACCTCTTCATCGGTAAGCTCTAAACGCTCACCTTCTACCTTAATATCTGTAAGTTCTAATTTTTCACCACTTATATTCGGTAGTTTATAATCCCATAAATATCTTAAAGGTTCACCCGTTAAAGTACCCGCACTTAAAAACTCGCTTCTGTGTTCCAGGTAACGTCTTACCATATCTAAAGCGGTTTTAGCAGAAACCTCTCTGATTTTTTCGCGGCTTCCCTTTAAGCGTAACTCTTTTACAAAATTATAAGTATCATCACAAATAGCAACGTAAACCAAACCCACCGGTTTATTTTCGCTGCAACCGGGACCTGCAACGCCGGTAATACTCACACCAATATCGGCACCGGTTAATTTTTTTATAGCATTTGCCATTTCTACCGCAACAAATGGCGAAACAGCGCCATATTCATTAAGGGTTTGTTCTTTAACACCCAAAGCATTAATTTTTATATAGTTAGAATATGCGGTTACACCCATATCAAAAACTTCGCTGGAACCTGCAACATCGGTAATCATACTTGAAAGAAGTCCCGCAGTACAGCTTTCTGCGGTAGCTAACTTTTTGCCCTGCTCTTTTAAAAGGGTTACAACCCTTTCTTGAATACTGTTTTGGTTAATCCCGTAAACATTTTCACCAAAAATATCGGTGACGGTTTTTTCGGTAGCTTTCATAAGCTTTTCGGCTTCTATAAATGAGTCTTCTTTGGCGGTAATTCTAACCTCTACTTCGCCATTCTTTGCATAGGTAGCGCAAACGGGGTTTTTAGATTTTAAAATATCGCCAAGCTTTTCTGCAATAAGACTTTCCCCAACGCCAAAAATATTAACAGCGGTAGATTTTATATAGCCTAAATTTAAGGTTTTTAAATAAGGGGCCGCAGAATAATTAAACATTGTTTCTAATTCTTTTGGCGGACCGGGAAGCAATATTACAACCTTTTTACCGTTTTCTATAATACAACCGGGGGCTGTACCGTTGCTATTTGGCATAACAATACTACCGGCAGGTAGCATAGCCTGTTTTTTGTTGTTTTCAGGCATACTGCGTCCGGTTTTTAAAAAGTATTCTTCAATTTTTTCAAGACTTTCTTTATGAAGCACTAATTTTTTATTTAATGCTTCTGCAACAGCCTCTTTAGTTATATCATCTTCTGTTGGGCCAAGACCGCCGGTTAAAATAACAATGTCGTTACCCTTTAATGATGACTGCACCGCTTCTTTAATGGCAGACTTATTATCTCCAACAACCGCCTGTGATAAAACGTTTACACCTAGTGAAGCTAAACGTCTTGATAAAAACTGAGCATTTGTATTTAAGGTGTTGCCCATAAGCAACTCTTCGCCAACACAAATTATTCTTGCTACCAATTTATTCTCTCCTAATCTTCTTCGTAAGATAAATGGGTGATATATTCCTTTTCTGCGCCTTCTACCGCTTCACTTACCAGCGCATCAAAATCAAGTGCGCTTTCAGCCTTTTTAACCGCATCTAATTTTGGGTTTGTTCTTGGATGCTTTGGCGTAAAGACTGTACAACAATCTTCATAAGGCTCTATAGAAATATTAAATGTATCAATTTCTCTTGAAATTTTTGTTATTTCATATTTGTCCATACCAATTAAAGGACGAAAAACGGGTATATCTATAACGCTATCGGTGCTAACAATGGCGGGCATTGTCTGACTTGCCACCTGTCCCAAGCTTTCTCCCGTTATAAGCGCTAGTGCATTATTTCTATATGCTAATTTTTCGCTTATCTTCATCATAAAGCGGCGCATAATAAGTGTGAAATATTCTTCGGGGCATTTTTCACTTATTTCGGTCTGAATCTTTGTAAAGGGCACTATGTAAAGCTTAATCTCGCCGCTATAGGCTGCTACTTTAGAAAGCAGTCTTTTAACCTTTCTTTCGGCTCTGGGACTTGTATATGGCGGACTTGCAAAATGCACAGCCATTAATTTAACCCCGCGTTTTGCCAACATATATGCCGCAACGGGACTATCAATACCGCCCGAAATTAATATTGCGGCACGTCCGCTTGTGCCTACCGGCATGCCGCCCGCACCCTTTAGCTGGTTGGTATGAATATAAGCATATTCGTCACGTATTTCCACCGTTACAACCACGTCGGGATTATGAACGTCAACCTTTAAATGATGAAAAACAGACAAAAGTTTTCCGCCAACTTCATAACAAATTTCGGGTGAAGTAAGCGGGAAGCGTTTATCTGAACGCTTGGCTTCAACCTTAAAGGTTTTTGCTTTTTCTAAAACGTCTTTTAAATATTTAGGTGCGGTATCTAATATAACCTTAATATCTTTTTCAACTGCAGCGGCCTTCGTATATGCCGCAATACCAAACACCTTTTTTAATGCGCTTTCTGCTTTTACTATATCAAAATCATCACTAGTAGGACTTAAAGTAATTGTGGACTGTGCGCGTGTAATGCTAAAACTACCACAACCTTGTAGCTGTGCTTTAATGTTTTTTATAAGCATGTCTTCAAAGCTACGACGATTTAAGCCCTTTAATGCTAATTCTCCGTTTTTAATTAAAATAATTTCTTTCATGCTATTTCCTTGCTTTTACTATCTTTTTTTCAGCTTCCTTTAAAGCACTGTATAATTCATCCATATCTTCTGTTTGAGTGCTGTTTGAAAAGCTGATTCTTATGGCAGAGTCTATGGTTTTATCATCTAAACCCATGGCCTTTAAAACGTAACTTTTGGCCCCCTTACTACAAGCAGAACCGGTTGAAACGTAAATACCCTTTGTTTCTAAAAAGTGCAGTAGTGTTTCACTTTTATAACCTAAAACCGAAAGGTTTAAAATATAATCACTTGCGTTTTTTGGTGTGTTAATTTTAAACTCCTTTAAGGTGTTACGGGCATATTCATTTATGGCTTTAATTTTGCTGCTGTCAAAGTTTTCTACCGCCGCGGCAAAACCACAAATAAGCTCTGTAAAAATTGTGCCGGAACGAACACCCTTTTGCTGACCGCCACCAAACAAAAGCGGACCGATTTCACTGCCAACATACATGGCCCCCACGCCTTTTGGGCCCATTATTTTATGTGAAGAAATTGTTATTAAATCGTAATTATTAATATCTAATTTTACCTTTAAAAAGGCCTGTACACAGTCACTATGAAACAAAGCGGTCGAGCCTTTTTCTTTAATTGCTGTTTTTACAAACGATAAATCATTAATAACACCGGTTTCATTATTTACCGTCATTAAAGAAACAAGTATTGTATCTTTTCTTATTGCATTTATAATATCTTCTTTTTTATAACCGTATAGGTCTGCG
>JAZNNZ010000029.1:0-5111 GCA_045580525.1 Acutalibacteraceae bacterium | reverse complement strand
GGGGGAACACTAATTCTTTTATATCTTCAATTTTCATTTCTGTTTCTATCATCATAGCAGCGCCATAAATGATTTCTGAAGAATAATTACCAATCATATGAACACCCAATAAACGGTTGTTATCTTTATCAATAACTAACTTACAGATGCCGTCTCCACCTTCATTTTCAGCAACACAACGACCAGAAAACATCATTGAAGCAGTATTAACTTTAATATTGTAACCCGCTTTTTTTGCATCTTCTTCGGTTAATCCAACAGATGCAACTTCTGGGTTAGTATAAATTACAGAAGGAATAGCAGAATAACGCATAATATCTTTTTTACCTATAAGGTTATTAACAATTACTTCACTTTCTCTGTACGCGGTGTGAGCAAGCATTAAAATACCATTAACATCTCCTGCAGCATATAAACCGGATATGTTGGTTCTGCCAAAAGAATCTGTTTTAATTGCAGCTCTGTCCATTTCAACGCCAAGTGTTTCAAGTCCAAAGCCTTTAGTAACAGGTCTACGACCTATTGAGAAAAGAACCTTATTAGCTTTTATCTTGTTTAATACGCCATTTTCTTCATATTCAACATAATCATTGCCGATTTTTGTTACTTTACAAGATAGTTTAAAGGTAACACCTTTTTTCTCATAATTCTTTTTCAAAATGTTACTGATTTCTCTATCAGTATTACCGGCAATATGATCCAGCATTTCAATAACTGTTACTTTACTTCCTACAGAATTAAAGTATGAAGCCATTTCAAGACCGATTACGCCGCCGCCGATAAACACAAAGTTTTCAGGAATTTCTTCTAAATCTAAAACTTCACGGTTTGTAAGACCAAATCCGCAATCATATGCTTCTTTAAGGCCAGGAATAGGGGGGAGCACCGCTTCGCTACCGGTAGCAATAATTAGCTTTCTGCCTGTAAAAACTTTATTATTAACCTTTAGTTTGAAACCGTCTGAGTCTTTACCTAAAATTTCACCAAAGCCCATTTCAACATCAACATGGTTTTTCTTCATTTGCATTCCAATACCGCCAACTAATGTTGAAACAACTTTGTTTTTACGAGCGATAACTTTCTTTTGGTCAATCTTTGCATTTTCAGCTGTAACGCCATATTTTTCTCCATGACCATTAGCATAATCAAAAATCTTAGCACTGTATAGTAATGCTTTTGAAGGTACACAACCTTCATTTAAGCAAACACCACCTAAAGCACGTTTTTCAATTACTAATGTTTTTAGCCCCGCGTGACCGGCTCTTTCGCCTGCAAGATAACCCGCTGGACCGCCGCCAAGAACTATTAAATCATAAATATTTTCCATGATATTACCTCTTATTTTGCTAAGTAAGCTGTAAAGTTTTCAAGAATTGTCTTTAATTCCATTAAGAATCTTGCAGCAGGAGCACCATCAACAGCTCTATGGTCATATGTTAATGAAAGACCCATTGATTTATAAGGTTTAATTTCTCCATTAACTACCTTGATTTTATCTGTAACAGTACATACACCTAAAATACCGGTTTGTGGTGGATTAATTACAGGCGTAAAGCTTTCAACTCCAAGTGTACCAAGATTTGATATTGTAAATGAAGCACCTTGCAAATAATCCGGTTCAATAGAACCATCTTTAGTTTTATTAATAAGAATTTTTGTATTTTCAGAAATTTCTGCAAGAGACATTTTATCAGCATTAAATAGGGTGGGAACTAATAGTCCACGAGGTGTGTCTACTGCAATACCTAAATGAACGCCATTAAAATAGTGCATTTCATCATTAATTAAATGAGCATTTAAATCACGATGATTTTTTAATGCGCGTGAAACAGCAAATAAAATAATATCGTTAATTGTAATCTTGGAAAGGCCTAAAGACTCATCGGTATCTTTTAAAGCTTTTCTATAATTCATAATTGTAGTAGCATCAAAGCTGGAACTGTTTGTTAACTGTGCGGTACTGCTTAAAGAATTCATCATTGATTTAGCAATAACTTTTCTGATATTTGATAGTTTAACAACTTCAACGTCAGGAACCGCAACAACAGGAGCTTCGGCTTTGGCTGAAAGATTGGAAACGGTGATTCTTCCACCAATACCGGTTCCAACAACTCCATTTATATCCTTATCAAGACCAAGAGCTGCACTAGTTAATACAGGACCTTCTTTTTCAGCTCTTATAACGTCAGCTTCAACTATTCTTCCATAAGGACCGGTAGGAGATACTGTTTTTAAATCTATTCCGTGTTTCTTTGCATAATTTTTAGCTCTGGGAGAAGCTTTAAAGTTTTCTGATTTTTCAGCAGTAACCGCAATTTCTTCTTTAATTACTACTGGTTCATCTTTAATTTCTTCTTTTACTTCTTCAACAGGAGCATCTTCATTTTTAGGAATTAGATCCGAGTAATCTTCGCCCTCTTTACCAATTACCGCAACACCTTCTAAGCAAGGAACGTCATCTCCTTCAACTCTGAAGATTTCCAGGATAACACCATCTTCTTTTGCTTCTTCATCTACCGATGCTTTATCAGTTTCATAAGAGAAAAGCAAATCTCCGGTTTTAACGGCGTCACCTTTAGCCTTGTGCCATTTTGTAATAACACAACTTTCAACTGTAATACCAACTTTGGGCATTAATATTAAACTTGCCATACAAAAATTCCTTTCTTGTTTATATTTCTAATGCTTTTGCATTTTTTAATAAATATTTTTCAGCTTCCCCAGACCATAATCCATTGTTCTTTTCTACAAGTCTATCAAGTTCAGCAAATAATTCATCAGTTTTACCAAGTTCTTTAAAATCAGCAATTGCTGTGAGCGGCATACTGATATGTGTGTAAATTAACTTTTTGCCACCTTTAATATTAGGGAGGTTTTTAGTAGCTTCAATCGCACTATCTAAACCACCAATATGAGTAATCATAGCCGCAGGATCAATAATACCTTTTTCCATGAGCTTTAATGATTCTTTCATATCATCTGTGTTACCGCCACTAGTTCCAACAATATGAGTAAAAGCATAGTGAACGTTATAAAAGTTAAAGTTTGCAGAGAAATTAGGGTCGGTAGGACCTGCAAAGAAATTTAAACAACCATCTTTTTTTAATAGAGCATCGCCCATTTCAACAACGGGCTTAACGGGTGCATAAACAAATACATCATTATAGCCTTCACCGTTGGTAGTCAAGCTTTTTAAATATTCAACGGGGTTTTCAATTTCACTTGTATTTACATAAATAAGCTTTACTCCATTTTTTTCTGCTTCGACAGGGGATAGAATTTGCTTTGCTCTTTCTATTCTTGCATCATCAATATCGGTAACAACAACTAATGAAGGTTTTCTGTCGCAATGAATCGCATAATCAATGGCGCCTAGGCCCATAGGTCCAACACCGGCTAGAATTGCCATTTCTCCGCCTTCAACAATACCCATTACATGTTCATATTCACCTTGTTTTTTATAATGATAGTTGGCATGATATCCACCAACTATGCAACTCATAGGTTCAGCTAATGAACCATAGAAAAAGCTATCTCCCTCATATGGTAAAAAACAGCCAATCTCCATAACAAAACCAGGAATAATAATGTAGGTACAATCACCACCATAATATTTAAATGAATAACCAGGAGCTGCTAATGAACCCTTATAATTCATAGAAGGTTGCACAACAAATTTGCTACCCACCTTGTATTTATCTTTTAATTTTGCACCAACTTCTACAATTTCACCGCAAAATTCATGACCAATTATTACTGGATTTTCTGCGCAATCATCAGGTACACGTTTATGTTTGGCACCTTGAATTGTAGCTTTATAAGATGACATGCAAAGGCTGTCAGATACAACTTTTGCCAAAATTTCATCATCTTTAAGCGGGGGAAGTTCAAATGTTTCTAATCTTAAATCGTTTTCACCGTAAAGTCTAACTGCAGTAGTTTTCATACATTTCTCCTATACATTAATAATATTAACATTTGCTTTTAAAGCTAGTTTTGTAAAATCTTTCGATAAATCACCATTGGTTATAATAACATCTATATCTTTAAGTGTAGCAAACGTAAAGGGGAGAGATTTATTAATTTTTTCTTGCTCCATTAACATAATTACCATATTTGCCTTTTTTATAATCGCCCTTTTAACTTCGCACTCGGCATAATTTCCAACGGTAAAACCGCCATTAGAAGAATATCCAGAAGGCGCAATAAAGGCCATATCAATATTAAATTGTTTCAGACTTGATAGAGCCACAGGTCCCGCAACCGAGCAGTTATCTGAATTAATTGTACCGCCCAACAAATTGACGGTTGGATTATGATTCTGGGTAATTTCTAATGCAATATTAGGGCCACTTGTTATTATTGATAAATGAACATCAGGAAGTATTTTAGCTAATTCCATCATCGTACTTCCTGAATCTAAAAATACTGATCTGCCTATTTCAATAAATTGCAATGCATTTGAAGCTAAAAGCTGTTTTTCTTCTATATGTCTACTAGCTCTTTTTGAATATAAATCTTCACGTTCTTTAGATTGATCTACTTTTTTTGCACCACCACGAATTTTCATGGCAAAGCCTTCATGTTCAAGTCTTTCAATATCTCTGCGCAACGTCATTGTAGAAACGTCGGGGAAGCGTAGTTCGAGTTCTCTAAAAGATACAATATTTTTTTCAATAAGAATTTGTTTTATTGTTTCAATGCGATCAAAAGTCAAAAAATCACCTCAATACATTATTATTTATTATATATTATCACACTATAATTAATTAGTCAATGTAAAATTCACAAAACTTAACATTTTTTCACAACATTTTTCACATATTTTCATGTGAATTTTAATAAAAACTTTATTGTAATTGCATATAAAAAATGATATAATATATTAAAAGGGGATAGTACTTATGAAAAATAATATTGTTATTTGTATTGGTAGACAATTCGGTTCAGCCGGTAAAGAGATCGGAGAACTTGTGGCAAAAAAACTAGGGATCCCATGTTACGATAAAGAAATAATAAATGAAATGGCTAAAAAAAGCGGTGTTAGTAAGGAATTATTAGAAACCTTTGACGAAAGACCAACAAATAGTATTCTTTATTCATTATCGTTA
>JAZNNZ010000028.1:0-7055 GCA_045580525.1 Acutalibacteraceae bacterium | reverse complement strand
TATAAATATTGTTAATTACAAGGTTTATTGCGGTTACAACAATAAAAGCAAGAACAATAGGTCTTACCCCGTAAAACGCGCCTTTTACAAAGCGGTTTTCACTGTATTTAGACAAGAACTTTGCAATTATTGTAATAATTATAATAGATGGCAGTGCAATCGAAAGGGTTGCAACAAGTGAACCCAAAAGATTTCCCGTAGCATTAAAACCTGCATAGGTTGCCATATTAATGCCAATAGGCCCCGGTGTAGATTCAGACACCGCCAGCATATCGGCCACCATTTCTTTAGTAAACCAGTTTGGGTATTTTTCTGCCATTTGGTATAAAAAGGGCAAAGTAGCAAGGCCACCGCCAACCGCAAACAGTCCTGTTTTAAAAAACTCCCAAAAAAGTAGCAAGTAGGTAATCATTTCTTTTTACCCCCTGTGCACTTTATCAGTATACCAATAGCACCTGCGGCTAAAATATAAATAGGGGATACCCCTAAAAAGAAGCATATAACAGCACTAACTAAAAACATAATTGCGGTATAAATATCAACCACCGAGTTTTTAGAAAGCTTAATTATTGCGTTAACTATTAAAACACTTACTGCTACGCGTATACCCTTAAAAGCGCTTTGAACAATCTGCAGTTCAGCAATATTCTGAAGCAACAAAGCAATAAGGCTTATAATTATAATTGAAGGCGTAATAATGCCAAGTGTTGCAACAATGCCGCCTAATGTTTTTTTGCGTTTATACCCAACAAAGGTTGCTGTGTTTACCGCAATAATACCCGGTGTGCATTGTCCAATAGCAAAATAATCAATTATATCTTCTTCACTTACCCAGCCGCGTTTTTTACAAAGCTCGTTTTGTAAAAATGGCAACATAGCATAGCCACCACCAAAGGTGATGGCTCCAATCTTAAAAAAAGCCCCAAAAAGCTTTAAATATTCCTTCATCTATTAGTTAGAGGAACCTGGGATTGGTTGCTTTAAACTTGCTCTTGTTTTTCTAACTTCAGCTAGGTTAGAGGTTAAGCCTTCGTCAGCACGTTGCATAATGTCATCAACAAAATCTTGTGCTGCTTTACGCATTTCACGGCTCTTGCTTTGAGCTGCTGCAATAATTTCACGAGCTTTTTCATCTGCTAAACGTGTAATTTCTTCTTGAGCAACCATAGCTTGTGCGCGTTCGTCTGCACGTTTAATGATTTCATCAGCTTCAGCCTTAGCTCTTGTAATGATTTCTGTACGATCATTAACAATTGATTTAGCTTGTTTGATTTCTGCAGGTAGATTTAGACGAATATCGTCAACTAATTCTCTTACCTTATCAGAATCTAAAAGTGTACGCTTGCCGGGTAATTTCATACCAGCGTCTAGCACCTCGTCAAATTCTTCAAGTAGTTCTTCAATACTCATTTTATTTTCCATCCTTTCTATTTAAACGACTTAATACTGCTTTGGAAATTACAGGGGGAACAAAATCGCTAATATCCCCGCCCATACTGCCTATTTGCTTAACCATGCTTGAACTTAAATACATATTTTCAGCCTTTGTGGTTAAAAATATGGTTTCGGTTTCAGGGTTAAGCTTTTTATTTGTAAGAGCCATCTGAAACTCATATTCAAAGTCAGACATAGCTCTAAGGCCCTTAACTATTGCGTTAGCTCCAACCTTTTTGGTGTAGTCTGCAAGTAAACCGTCGTAAGCATCAATGACAACGTTATCAAGATTTACGGTTGCAGCTTTTAGCATACTAACGCGTTCTTCGGTAGTAAATAAAGGTGTTTTGTTAGAATTGGTACTAACAAGCACAATTACCTTATTAAACATATTTGCAGCTCTTGTAATAATATCAAGATGTCCCACGGTAACGGGGTCAAAGCTGCCGGGGCAAACTGCTGTAGTATTGTTCATTGTTTAATCCCTTCTTTTATAAACGGTTGCGGCAATTTTTGAATACTTATATTTTTTCGTAGCGGTAAAGCCGCAAATTTCATCATCTAAAGCCAAATCGGTAGGGTGTTCGGCAATAATAATTGCATAATCACTTAAATAGGGAATAACCCCTTTTATTGCATCTTCTAAAATACCCGCTTTATAAGGTGGGTCCAAAAACACAATATCAAACGTGTTTTTGTTTGATGCTAAAAAGCTTTTGTAATCTGTGTTATAAACCTTTGCTTTGTCTTTAAAGCCGCAGCTGCGCAAATTTTCTTCTATTGTGTAAATTGCGGCCTTTGATGAATCAACAAAGGTTGCATCTTCTGCACCGCGACTTATCGCTTCAATGCCCATCTGACCGCTACCTGCAAAAAGGTCTAAAATACGTCTGCCTTCAATATCAAACTGAATAGCAGAAAACAATCCTTCTTTAACCTTATCAGAAGTAGGTCTTGTGTCAAGTCCGTTTGGGGTTATAAGACGACGTCCACGTGCAGTTCCTGTAATAACTCTCATTATTTTACAACTACGTTTTCTAAAACGAAATCAATAACCTTTTCCATGGTTAAAGATAAACGAACGTTTTCTAATTCTTGTGCGGTATAATCATCACCGTAGGTGTCTTTAACCTTTTTCATAAGCTCTTCTTCATCAATTTTGATGTTTTCTTTTTGAGCAATGTAGTAACCAACCAATTCTTCTTTTGTGCGGTTTTCTGCAGAAGTTTTAACTGCGGTGTTTACTGCATCTTGTCCGTAAGAAGAAACAAGATTTTGATAAAGAGTTTCATAATACTCGGTGTTTTTCTTTAATTCTTTTTCTGGGAATTTAGCAACTGTAGAAAGATTAATAATCTTTTCGGTCCAAACGTATTCAGTTTTCATAGATTCAATAACGCTTTTTTCGTAAGCTGCTAAATTTTCAAAGCCCATTTCTTGCGCCATTGTTTCACCAACAGAAGAAAGGGTGGGGTAAACGTTTCTTGTAATGGTTTTAACCGTTACGGTAAATACAACAGCCTTACCTGCAAGATCGGTG
Source organism: Acutalibacteraceae bacterium (assembly GCA_045580525.1). Classification (GTDB taxonomy): domain Bacteria; phylum Bacillota; class Clostridia; order Oscillospirales; family Acutalibacteraceae; genus UMGS1279. The sequence goes on along the minus strand of JAZNNZ010000028.1, from coordinate 4,081 downwards.
TTGTGATAATCCTTAGGGAAGGTAAGATTAAGGTCAACGGTTTTGCCAACTTCAACGCCAATAAGTCCGTCTTCAAAACCGTCTATATAGCTGTCTGAACCAATAACAAGATTTGTGCCTTCAGATGTGCCGCCTTCAAAAGCAACGCCATCTTTTTTGCCAACGTAAGAAATATAAACTGTGTCACCCTTTATAACCTTAGTACCCTTTGGCATTAAAGTGGAGGTGTGTAAATTGTAGGACTGCATATCTTCGTGATATTTGGCTTGAATTTTGTCAATCATTTCCATAGAGCTTTGTGGAAACTCCACGCCCTTATATTGAGAAACGCTGATATATTCACCAATATCGTTGTAATCATAGTAAACAACGGTTTGTTCTTTACAAGCAGTAAAGCATACCATAAGCATAATTAAGCTTAAAGCTAAAGCAACGAATTTTTTCATAAATCTACTCCAAAACATATTATTTGCATTATATTTACTATAGTATAACACAAAACTTTTAAAAAGTAAATATATTATATATAATAAAATATAATAGTGGAAATTTTGCATTAAGTGTGTTATAATGGCTAAAAATAAAGAAAGGAGAGTATGTGTTTTGGCTAATACAAAAACAATTACCACCAACAAAAAGGCCTTTCACGACTATTTTGTGGTTGAAAGCTTTGAATGTGGCATTGAGCTTGTCGGTACAGAAATTAAGTCAATAAGGCAGGGCGGTTGCAACTTAAAGGACAGCTGGGCTTCTATTGATAATGGCGAATGCTTTGTTAAGGGTATGCATATTTCTCCTTATGAAAAGGGTAATATATTTAATAAAGACCCATTAAGAGTGCGTAAACTGCTTTTAAAGAAAAAGGAAATTGCAAGGCTTTTTGGCACCGTTAAGCAAGAGGGTCTTACACTTATACCACTTTCACTTTATTTTAAAGGCTCACTCGTTAAATTGCAGTTAGGGCTTTGTAAAGGTAAAAAGCTTTACGATAAGCGTGAAGCCGCCGCAAAAAAAGCCGCCAGCCGCGATATTGACAGAGCCATAAAAGAGCAAAACAGATAGTAATCAATTCATTATAACGCCCCATATCTCAAAGGGGAGAGGGCCGCGCGTAGCGTGGCGAAGGGATTTATTATCAATAAACACAAACACTATCAGTGTATGGCAAAGAATCTAATATTAAACACTTCTTACTTTTTCACTCTTACTTCTTACTTCAAATACGGGGATGTAAAGGTTTCGACAGGGATTATGAAGTTTGGTAAGCGGGTAGTGGCGCAAAACCACTTAAAAATTTGCACTTAAATTTAAACGCATAATAAATATGCAATTGTAGCCTAATGCGGCTACCGTCCTGTGTTAGAGCACCGCGGCTAATATAAGGGCGCCATGTTAGCGGTCCATCTGAATCATCTGTGTCTCTTGGGATGATCAGAATTTTAAGAGATACCAAGCAAAAGCCTTTGTTGCTTTGGACTTTGCTTGGAAAATAAACAAAGCAACTCCACCCGAAGAAAGCCTTATGGATTGATTTTTGGACACGGGTCCGACCCCCGCCATCCCCACCAAATAAACGAAAAACCCTTTATTTTAAAGGGTTTTTCTTGCTTTATATCCGAATTGGTACGAATTTTGTACGAATTTTTATATGTCGCATTATGTAAAATTATAGAAATTCCTTACCCATAGGAACGAAAATTGTGCTTTGCGTGTGAAATACTGCGTAGCAATATTTCATTAAGTATATTACAACTATAAAATTTTAAACAAAAAAGCCCGTCGTATTGACGGGCTTTAGTTTTTTAGTTTTATTTAGAACAAATTCTCATGCGGTGGCGAACAAGCTCAATAACGTTTTCACGGGCCTTTTCACCGTATTTTTTGGGGTCATAAACGCTTTCGTCGGCAATAACCTTTCTTGCAGCCTCTGTATAAGCCACACGTAATTCTGTTGCAAAGTTTACTTTACAAACACCTAAGGTTATAGCCTTTTTAACGTCTTCATCAGGAACACCGGAAGAACCGTGTAAAACAAGTGGAACACTTACTGCATCGCGAATGGCCGCAAGACGTTCAAACTCTAATTTTGGTGTGCCCTTATAAAAACCGTGAGCAGTACCAATTGCAACCGCAAGACTATCTACGCCGCTTTTTTCAACAAATAGGATAGCTTCCCCGGGGTCGGTGCACATATCTTCGCCATCTTTAACCTCAAGATCATCCTCTTTGCCGCCTAATTTGCCAAGCTCGGCTTCAACGGTTGGAGTGTAAGCAAAAGTTTTTGCTAATTCAACAACCTTTTTAGCAAGTTCAATGTTTTCTTCTAAGGGTAGCTTAGAACCGTCAATCATAAGTGAAGTGTAGCCATTTTTAGCGGCTTTTTCACAAAGTTCAAAGCTGCTTCCGTGGTCTAAATGCATAGCAACGGGAACGGTTGCCTTTTGTGCCATTGCTTCTGCCATAGCGGCAAAAACTGCGGTGTCAGCATACTTTAAGGTTGAAGGAGTGGTCTGCAAAATAACCGGAAGCTTTTCGGCTTCTGCTGCGGCAATAACTGCCTGCATCATTTCCATATTTTCAACGTTAAATGCACCAATAGCATAATGATTTTTTTGTGCATCTAAAAGCATTTGTTTGGTATTTACTAAAGCCATTTTGTTACTCCTTATTTTAAAGTAATATATGCGTCAAGACCGGTTGGAGCATCGGGGTTGCCGCCCATAGAAATTGATTTTAAAAGGGCTGTCATTTGAGCTAAGTAGATAAAGGGAATACCATAAGCTGCAAAGTCTTCAATACCCTTAATTTGAATATGTGCAGCAGCGCCATAAATGTTTTCAGCCTTATTGGATACTGTAACAACAGGGCCGCCGTGAGCCATAACATCACGCACCATATCACCTTGAAGTGTGTCTTCAGATGGGTTTAAAAGCATAAGTGTTAAGCTTTGTTTACCGCTAATAACAACAGGACCATGACGGTAGTCTAGCATACGGAAGTATCTTCCTGTTAGCATTGCAATTTCAGTAAATGCTAAAGCGCCTTCTTCGGCAATACCACAAACAGGACCATCAGCTAAAACAGTAACGTCTTTCCAGTCAAGAGAAGCAATTTCTTCTAATGCTTTGCGGTTTTCTGCAATAAAATCGGCATTTGTGTCAACCGCAGCCTTTACGGAATTTAAAAGAACTGTATCGTTAGAATAAGCAGCGGCTAAAAGTAAAACTGCTGCATAAAGGTTGGTAACGGTTCTGGTTTGGCAAACGCTGTTGTCATAGCACCAATCCATTGTAATATCAAGTCCGCTATAAGGCATAATGTCGTTATCGTCCTTCATAGAAAGAGAAATAACAGGACAATTGTAATTTTCTTTAATATGTTTTACAGCGCGTACCATTTCGCTGGTTTTACCTGAACGGGAAATGGTAACAATAATGCTGTTTTTTACGGTTTCTTTCCAAAATAAAGGATTAACAATATAATCACCTGCAGGAATAGCAGAAGCATATGTATCAGGCTTTGCGGCAAAAATTGCAGCAGCGCTCTTTGAAAGCATATAGCTTGAACCGCAACCAAAGAATGTAAATTTGCGCTCCGTGTTTTTTGCAAAGAAATCAGTAATTTCTTGCGCTTGTTTTTCAAAAACAGCGTAGGTTTTAGCTAATGCGTTTGGGGTATCAAGAATTTCTTTTTCGGTTAAAAACATTTTGTATTTCCTCCAAGTTTATTTATTAAATGTATTTATTGCCAAAAGTAATGCGCCTTCGGTGGCGGTTTTTTTAGGTGGCACAAGTTTGCAGTTGTATTTTGCAAGTTCAAACTCAAGTGGGCGTAAAACAAATTCACCCGCGTGGAATATACCACCAAAATATGAAACGGCAATCTCTTTTTTAGACCATTTCACTTGTTTTATAACACCTGAAACCAGTTGCGCCAGGCGTTCGGCCGCTTCAACGTAAAGTCTTGCGGCATATTCATCACCCTGCATTGCGGCTTTGTGACAGTAAATTTGGAATGCCGCAACCCTTTCACGGTAGGGGGCTATATTTTTAAGCACATAATCAACAAATTCAAAATCGTC
>JAZNNZ010000027.1:0-7789 GCA_045580525.1 Acutalibacteraceae bacterium | reverse complement strand
AAATTTATAATTGGCTGTTAAGTCAGCATAAATAATAAAAAATGTCCGTTTTACGGACATTTTTTATTTTTGCTATTCATTTATTTTAACTTTTGTATTATAATAAGTAAAAGGAGTGTTTTTATGAAAATTGCTTTTTTTGATACAAAACCATATGATAAGGTAGCTTTTTCAAAATTTTCTGAAGAAGCCGATCTGAAAATAAAATATTTTGAAACCAAACTAACAGAAGACACCGTAGAACTTAGTAAAGGGTACGACGGTGTTTGTGTGTTTGTAAACGATACCATAAATGCCGCGGTTATTGACAAGCTTTATGAATACGGAGTAAAACTTGTGGCACTTCGTTCGGCAGGTTTTAATAACGTTGATATGAAACACGCTTACGGAAAAATTCACGTGGTACGCGTTCCAAGCTATTCGCCATACGCTGTAGCAGAGCACACAATGGCGCTGTTACTTACTTCTATAAGAAGAATTCATAAAGCCTATATACGCTCTCGTGATTTTAATTTCAGTTTGCAAAATATGACCGGTTTTGATTTATACGGTAAAACGGTTGGTGTTATAGGTACCGGTAAAATTGGCAGAGTGTTTATTGATATCTGTAATGGCTTTGGTATGAAGGTGTTGGCTTTTGATAAGTTTCCAAATAAGGAACTAGAAGAAAGCGGTAAGGCAAGATACGTTTCATTAGAAGAACTCTTTAAAAATAGTGATATTATTTCTTTACACTGTCCGTTAACAGAAGATACCTACCACATTGTTGATGAAAAGGCCTTAAATTTATGCAAAAAAGGCGTGGTGCTTTTAAATACTTCACGTGGAGCACTTGTAGATGCAGAAGCTTTGCTTACCTCTATAAAAGAGCGTAAGGTGGGAGCCGCCTGTTTAGACGTTTACGAAGAAGAAGCCGATTTATTTTTTGAAGATAATTCGGGTCATATTATGGAAGATGATACATTGGCTCGTCTTATTTCAATGCCAAACGTTATTGTTACAAGCCACCAGGCGTTTTTAACAGAAGAGGCGCTTTCTAATATTGCAGAAACCACCGTGCAAAACATATTAGATATATTTAAAAACGGTCAGTGTTCTAATGAGGTTTGCTATACCTGTGGCGAGTCAAAGGATTGCAACAATAAAAAATGCTTTTAATTTGCTTTAAAAATCAATTTTAAAATGCTATAATAAACTAAAGAAATATCACGGAGTGAAAACTATGTTTATTACAAACGATATAAAATACGTTGGTGTTAACGACCATAAAATTGATCTTTTTGAAGGTCAATATAAAGTTTCAAACGGAATGAGCTATAATTCGTATGTAATTATAGATGAAAAAATTGCTGTTATGGATACGGTTGACATTAACTTTACCCACGAATGGTTTGATAATCTTGCTGAAACGTTGGGTGGTAAAGAACCCGATTATTTAATTGTTCAGCATATGGAACCGGATCATAGCGCAAACATATTTAAATTTGCCGAAACCTATAAAAATGCAAAAATCGTATCATCTGCTAAAGCCTTTAAGATGATGCAGGGCTTTTTTGGTACAGATTTTTCGGAACGAAAAATTGTTGTTGAAGAAATGGATACACTAAGTTTAGGTAAACATACCTTAACCTTTGTAACAGCCCCAATGGTGCATTGGCCCGAAGTTATTGTTACTTATGATAGTTTTGATAAGGTGCTGTTTTCTGCAGACGGTTTTGGTAAATTTGGTGCGCTTGATATAAAGGAAGACTGGCTGGAAGAAGCACGTCGTTATTATATTGGTATTGTTGGCAAATACGGTGCACAGGTAATTAATTTGCTTAAAAAGGCGGCCACTTTAGATATTGCTACAATTTGTCCGCTTCACGGTCCAATTTTAAACGAAAATTTAGGTTATTATTTAAATTTATATAACACCTGGGCTTCATATGAACCCGAAGAAGAAGGAATACTTGTGTGTTATACTTCTGTTTATGGAAATACTAAAAAAGCGGTGTTAAAATTTGCAGACAAATTACGTGCAAACGGTGCGCCAAAGGTGATTGTGCGTGATCTTGCAAGAGATGATATGGCGCTATGTATCAGTGACGCATTTAAATACAGTAAGCTGGTACTTGCCACCACCACATATAATGCAGAAATTTTCCCCTTTATGCACCAGTTTTTAACCGGTCTTATTGAACGCGGCTTTAAAAACCGTACGGTAGGTCTTATTGAAAACGGAAGCTGGGCACCAATGGCAATTAAGGTTATGCGCAGTATGCTCGAACGTGCAAAAAATCTTAATATTTTAGAACACACCGTTACAATAAATTCCGCCTTAAATGAACAATCGGCAAAAGAATTAAACACACTTGCAGATGAGCTTTGCAAGGAATATTTATCTTTAAAAGATACCGCCAACAAAAACGATAGCAATGCTCTATTTAATATTGGCTACGGTTTATACGTGGTAACCTGTAACGATGGTAAAAAAGATAACGGACTTATTGTTAATACCGTAACACAGGTAACAAGCAGTCCCAATAAAATTGCGGTTACAATTAATAAAGAAAATTATTCTCATCACGTAATTAAGCAAACCGGCAAAATGAATATAAATTGCTTAACTACCGATGCTCCCTTTAAGGTTTTTGAAACCTTTGGTTTTAAAAGCGGCAGAAATACCGATAAATTTAAAGATTGCGAACCCATTAAAAGTGAAAACGGTCTGGTGGTTTTACCACGCTATATTAACTCCTTTATGTCTTTAAAGGTTGAAAGCTACGTAGATTTAGATACCCACGGAATGTTCATTTGTTCTGTTACAGAAATGCGTAGCTTGAGCGACAAAGAAACCATGACCTACACCTATTATTTAGATAACGTTAAACCAAAGCCGGATACTGCCGGAAAAAAAGGTTATGTTTGTAAAATCTGCGGTTATGTTTACGAAGGCGAAAATCTACCCAGTGATTTTGTTTGTCCTTTATGTAAACACGGACCAAGTGATTTTGAAGAAATAGAATAAAAAATATAAGGAGAATTATTATGAAATACGTATGTAATGTATGCGGTTGGGTTTATGATGAAGTATTGGGAGATCCCGATAACGGAATAGCTCCCGGCACAAAGTTTGAAGACCTTCCCGAAGATTTTACCTGCCCACTATGCGGCGTTGGCAAAGAAGATTTTTCAGTAGAAGAATAATAAAAAAGAGTGGAAGAAAATTCCACTCTTTTTATGTTTTATATTAATTATTTAGGGCATAATAAGAATATAAATAAAAAAGGAAGGTTTTTATTATGTTAAACGGTTTAAAATATTTATTACTTATTGGTGTTATAGTAGCGGCTCTTTGCGGCTGTAACGGTGGCAATAACGATACCGGCTCAGACGGAAACTACAGTGCCGGCAACGATAAAAACAACGTTGTTTCAGATATCGTTTCAGGTACCGAATCTACCGTATCAGATATTACCTCTAAAACCGAATCTATGATGAGTGACAGTATGCATAATAGCAGCAAATAAAAAAAGCAGGGTTTAACCCTGCTTTTTTATTGTAGGGCGGGGGCTTACTCCCGCCATTTTTATGCTTCTTTTATAAATGCTAAAGATGCTTTATAGGTTTCGTAAACGTCTAGCTTTGAAACGGTTTCAAAAGGAGCGTGCATTGATAAAACAGGAACGCCAAGATCAACTACGTCAACCCCTAGGTTTGCAATGTATTTTGCAACGGTACCGCCGCCGCCTGCATCAACCTTACCTAATTCACCTGTTTGCCAGATAACGTTGTTGCTGTCAAGTATATTTCTGATTTTGCCCATATATTCGCCGGAAGCATCAGAAGTACCTGCTTTACCACCGTGGCCTGTATATTTTGTAATAACAGCGCCATAGTTAACGTAAGCGGAGTTTTTAGGATCGTACACGTCGGGGAAGGTAGGATCAAAAGCACCGTTAACGTCGGCAGAAAGACAGCTTGAATTACGCAAAGCAACCGTAGTGGAAAGTCCGTAAGGACGGCATAGATCATCAACAATATATTTTAAGAAAGCAGAATTTAAGCCTGTGTTACCATCAGAACCAACTTCTTCTTTATCTGCTAAAACAACAATGGCGGTTTTAGTAAGATTTTCAGCATCTAATAAAGCTGTAAGAATTGGGTATGCGCAAACGCGGTCGTCGTGTCCGTATGCACCAATTAAGCTACGGTCAAAGCCAACGTCTTTAGCGGGTAATGCGGGAACACATTCAAGCTCTGCAGAAAGAAAATCATCTTCTGTAATACCATATTTTTCATATAAAATATTTAAGATATTTAATTTAACAAGCTCACCTTTTTCGTCGGTTTTAAAGGGGCGGCTGCCAATTAAAATGTTTAGCTCTTCACCTTTAATACCATTGCCTAAGGTTCTCTTTTCTTGTTCACGTGCCAAATGGGGAAGTAGATCGTTAACAACAAAGCAAGGATCTCCTTCGTCTTCGCCAACATTAACAATAACGGTAGTACCGTCTTTTTTACAAATAACACCGTGAAGGGCTAAAGGAAGGGCGGTCCATTGATAATTTTTTATACCGCCATAATAGTGGCTTTTTAGTAAGCAAAGCTCGGCTTCTTCATAAACAGGGCAGGGTTTAAGATCAAGTCTGGGGCTATCGATATGAGCCGCTAAAATATTAACACCTTTTTCAGCATTATCTTTACCAATTACTAAAAATGCTGCAGATTTACCGCGGTTGTTAATAAATAATTTTTCACCTTCGCTGTATTTTGTGCCGGGAACAAACTCCTTAAAACCATTTTTAATAGCCATTTCAATGGTGTAGTCTACTGCTTCACGTTCGGTCTTTGCGGCGTCTAAAAATGTTTTATAGCCTTCGCAATAATCAAACGCTTTTTCAATTTCGCTTTCTTCAAGCTTTAAAAATGCATTTTTGGGGTTTCTTAAAAGCTTTTCTTTTAGTTCTTTAAAATCTGCCATATTACTCACCTTTCAAAAGATTATTTATTATATTTTCAAATTCGTTACAAAGCTTTATAACACTATCGTTATTATAAAGCAGGTAATCAGAATTTTTTTCATAAAATTCATTCGGCTTTTTAGCTGCCGCTCTTAAAAGCGCCTGTTCTTCGGTTAAATTATCACGCTTTTTAAAGCGGTCAACCCTAGTTTTTTCATCACTTAAAAGTGAAATTATCTTGCTACATTCTTTGTTTATACCCGATTCAATTAGAGTAGCGCCGTCAAGCAAAATCAAAGCCTTTTTAGAGGTTGTTATAATTTCATTAATTTTTTCTATTATAGGCTTTAAGGTAATGGCGTTTAATTTTTCGGTGTTCTTAGAACTGCTGAATGCCTTTTGCGCCAAAGCCTTACGGTTAAGAGTGTCACCGTTAAAAATATCATCACCAAAAGCCTTTGTAAGTTCTGCCTTTAAGGTTGGAACAACCCTGTGGGCAACGCTATCGCAATCAATAGTAAAAAAGCCCATTTCCTTTGCCTTTTGTGAAACTGTTGTTTTACCCGTACCTGATGGCCCTGTAAGACCGATTATAAAAGGAAGGCTAATTTCTTTAAAGCCGCAAGAACGAACCATACGGTTATAAAGAGCAAGACCTAATCCGGTTTTTTTAGGCGCGTGTATAACAGCGTTTTTATACCCTAGTTCATCAAGCTTTCTTAAAGCGGAGAAAAGGTTTTTGTTTGGTTTTTCTCCCAAAGAAATAAAGGGAACAGAAAGATTATTTTCATCTTCCGAAAAGCAAACAGCGGGAATATTAAGGGTGTTGGCATATTCGCAAAACTGTTTGCTATCTGCATTTATAAGGGTTAAATTGCATTTTGGCGCGTAGTGCTTATATTTCATACCCGGAGAAAGCACCTTTTTATCTTCTATAAGCTCCAAAACACCTTTGTCAATTATAAGGTTGGGACAAATTTCCTTTATTTGCTCTGCGGTTATAAAACCGGGGCGCAGAAGCACCGGTTTTTCACCAACAAAAGAAACCACGGTAGACTCAATACCAACCGCACAGTCACCGCCGTCAAGTATGGCGCTAACCTTACCGCTCATATCTTCAATAACGTGACTAGCCTTTGTTGGACTTGGTTTACCGGAAGTGTTTGCGCTTGGCGCCGCGAGATACATACCGCTTTTTTCTATAATTTCGGTAATTATTTTGTTTTTTGGCATTCTTACAGCCACTGTGTTAAGACCGCCCGAAGTAACCTGCGGTACAATGTCTTTCTTATTTAGTATTACCGTAAAGGGTCCCGGCCAAAAGGCGTCAATACATTTTTGCGCCAAAGGCGGTATAGAAGTAACCAAATTTTGCAAATCTTCTTTTTTTGCAATATGCACAATAAGCGGATTATCGCAGGGACGATTTTTTGCTTCAAAAATCTTTTTAACCGCGTCTTCGTTTAAAGCGTCTGCCGCAAGACCATACACCGTCTCTGTGGGAAGCGCCACAACTTCACCGTTTTTTAAAAGTTCGCAAACGGTGTCTAAATAAGCATCTTCGGTTGTAAAGATTTTTGTATCCATTTATTGTCCTTAATTTTCAGATTTTAACATTTCTGCACGGTAGAAGGTAATAAGTGAGTCAATAACTTCATCAAGATCTCCGTTAAGAATCTGTTCAATTTTATAAAGTGTTAAACCAATACGATGGTCTGTTACACGTCCTTGTGGGTAGTTATAGGTGCGAATTCTCTCGCTTCTGTCGCCTGTGCCAACCTGTTGCTTTCTTTCACCTGCAATGGCGTCGGTCTGTTCTTTTTGCATTGCTTCGTATAGTCTTGAACGAAGCACCTTCATAGCCTTTTCTTTGTTTTTGTGTTGGCTTCTTTCGTCTTGACATTCCACCACTACGCCTGTGGGCAAGTGGGTTATACGAATAGCACTTTCGGTTTTGTTAACGTGCTGACCACCCGCGCCGCCACTGCGGTAGGTATCAATTTGTAGATCAGCCGGGTTAATTTCAATTTCAACGTCGTCGGCTTCGGGAAGTACTGCAACAGTAACGGTAGAAGTATGAATTCTGCCCGATGCTTCGGTATCGGGTACACGCTGAACTCTGTGAACACCGCTTTCGTACTTAAAGCGGCTATAAGCTCCGTCACCCTCAATCATAAAGCTAATTTCTTTAATACCGCCAAGCTCGGTTTCGTTAGCGTTAATAACCTCGGTTTTCCAACGTTTGCTTTCGGCATACATTGAGTACATTCTGAATAGGTTAGCGGCAAAAAGAGCGGCTTCGTCACCACCGGCCCCACCGCGAATTTCAATAATAACGTTTCGGTCGTCATTAGGGTCACGCGGAAGAAGTAATATTTTTAATTCTTCGGTTAGTTCTTCGCATTTAGTCTTGCTTTCGTTATATTCTTCTTCGCAAAGCTCCTTAAAGTCTTTGTCAAGACCACCCGCATCAAGCATTTCTTTGGCTTCTTGCATACTGCTTTCTGCGGAGCAATAAGCACGGAAGGTTTCTACTATTGGGGTTAAGGTTTTGTGCTCCTTCATTAGCTTTTTGAATTTTTCGTTATCAGATACAACCTCGGGTAAAGAGAGTTGATCGTTAATTTCTAAAAATCGTTTTTCTACCGAACGTAATTTATCAATCATATTTTTCATCCTTTAAAGAATGAATAAACAAGCCGCTTCTAAGCTTTGGCTCAAACCAGGTGGATTTCGGCGGCATTAAAAGCCCTGCGTCGGCCACAGAAAACAATTCCTGAATATCCGTCGGATACATAGCAAAAGCCACCTTCATATCGGTATGTACTCTGCGTTCCAGCTCT